>JAFOZN010000024.1 GCA_017391185.1 Alistipes sp.
ATGGCGTAAAGGCTAAGGCCTATGCATCGAATGCAGCTTCGTTTGATGAGTCGCACGATGTAGTGAAGCAGATTGTGGAGGAGTTTGGTCGTATTGACATTTTGGTCAATAATGCTGGTATTACCAAGGATGGTCTCATGATGCGTATGTCGGAGGCTCAGTGGGATGCTGTAATCAACGTAAACCTTAAGTCAGCATTCAATTTCATACATGCCGTTACGCCAGTCATGGCGCGTCAGCGAGGTGGCTCTATTATCAATATGTCGTCAGTTGTGGGCGTATCGGGTAATGCAGGTCAGTGCAACTATTCAGCATCTAAGGCTGGTATGATTGGTTTGGCTAAGTCTATTGCTAAGGAGATGGGTCCTCGCGGTATCCGTGCTAACTGTATTGCTCCAGGCTTTATCATCACCGAGATGACCAATCAGCTTCCTCAGGAGGTGCGTGATGCGTGGAATCAACAGATTCCATTGCGCCGTGGCGGTACGCCAGAGGATGTGGCTAATGTAGCCTTATTCTTGGCGAGCGACCTTTCATCGTATGTTAGCGGTCAGGTGATCCACTGCTGTGGTGCGATGAATTGCTAAGAGTTTTTTTGCGTATATCAAGGGCGATGACTTTCAGGGTTGTCGCCCTCTTTTTTTGTTGTGTTAACACTTTTTAACACTGGCTTTAGCTTCTTTTTAGGATTTGTTGCTTATATTTGTTCTTGGAAAAGTATTAAATGTGAGTTGATGAATTAAAAACTTAAAATTATGAAGAAGATTTTATTATTTGTCGCCGCCATAATGATGACGGCAAATCTGGCAGTAAATGCGCAGACTGCATTATCGGATAAGTATGCTTATCAGGTTAAGCAAGAGGGCTTTTCGAATTCAAAAATCGGAGATTTGGCGCAGTTTATGACCGATAATATGGGTCCTCGCCTTGCTGCATCACAACTTAAGTTGCGTGCTGAGAAGATGGTAATCGAGAAATTGGAGGAGATGGGCTTTAGCAATCCTCGCGTAGAGTTTGCCTACGATTTCCCTAAGGGAGGTTGGGATAATCAGATGAATTATGTGGCTATGACTGCACCATATTATTGCAGTTTTGCTGCCAATCCTAAGGCTTGGTCGGGAAGTACCGATGGCTTGGTTAAGGGCGAGTGTATCTTGTTTTATGCCAATACTATGGAGGATGTAGAGAAACTTAGAGGAAATTTGGCAGGTAAGGTTGCCGTTATGCCAATCTGGGAAAGCTATGAGATGAAGTTTACCCCTTTGGCTTCGCGCCTGACGGATGAGCAGTTGGCTGAGATGGAGAAAGATCCACGTGCATCGACCGAGTCTCGAGGAGATTATGATGCATATTACAGCAGTTCGCGTGGTGATCGCGAGGTCCAGCAGGCATTGATGAATCTTCTCAAGGAGGAGAAGGTGCTTGCCGTAGTGAGTGGTAGCGGAACTTTCAATGTCCCTACTTCGCGCGGTGTCTCTTATAAGGTTGGTGATCCAGAGCCTACTCCAGAGGTAATTCTCCCTATCGAGGATCATAGTCGCATGGTGCGCATGATGGCTAAGGGCGAAAAGGTCGAGATGGAGCTTAATATCAAGAATGTATTTACAGATAATCAGCGCATCAATAATGTCATGGCAGAGATCCCAGGTACAGATCCTAAACTCAAGGATGAAGTTGTTATGCTCGGTGCTCACTTCGACTCTTGGC
>JAFOZN010000240.1 GCA_017391185.1 Alistipes sp.
CGTTACGCCTGCGTCATGCCACAGAGGATGATTTATCATCCGATGAATGGCATCTCTACACTCAGAATCTTCCGTTAGAGATTCCATTCCTCGCCTTATCAGGCTCGGTGGAATGACGTGTTTCCTTTTTCCTCTCTAAACTTTCCTCTCTTATCTTTCATCTTTCATCTCTCAACTTTCCTCTTTAATCTTTAATCTTTCGTCTTTTTCTTGCTTTTTTGCATATACTTTGTTAAATTTGCATGATGGTAGGGACTTTTCGTTTCTGAGAAGTGTAATTTCTGCCAAGAGTTATTGTCAAACTAATTAACTTTAACTATGGATGATGGTCAACATTCCACGTATAGCGGCTGTGTCGTATCTCAATACGATACCATTCATCTATGGTATCCGACACGAAGGTAATCTTAAAGCAGAGCTCCTGCTCACACCCCCATCTGGTTGTTATCAAAACTACTTGGAGGGTAAGGCCGACATCGCTTTGATGCCTTCGGCGATGGTTCCTACGCTTAAATCTACCTCTATAATCACAGATTATTGTATAGGCTCTTCGGGCATAGTACGTACCGTAGAGATCTTCTCCAACGTGCCTATCCAGCAGGTGCGCCGTATCTTCCTCGACCCTCATTCACGTACCTCGGTACAGTTGGCGGGTTACTTGGCGGCCAACTATTGGCACATTGAGCCAGAGTGGTATGCGCTGGAGGATTATACTCAGGTGGCCTTTGCTCAGAAGGATGATGCCTTTCTTTTGATTGGCGATAAAGTCTTCGACCACGAAGGTCTGTTCAATTACTCGTACGACCTTTCTCAGGAGTGGAACAAGGCTACTCATCTGCCATTTGCCTTTGCCGTATGGGTGGCTCGCAAGGGTACGCCATATGAGCATATAGATGCTCTGCAACGAGCCTTGACCTTTGGTGTGGAGTCCACGTGGGAGGCTATCGTGGAGGCTGGATTTGATCAGAAGCACTACAACGCATACGAGTATTTGACTCAAAACATAGATTTCGTATTCAATGCCGAGAAGCATGCGGCACTGCAAAAGTTCTGGGATGCGGGACTCAAGATAGAGCCTCGATCCAACCCCGGCTGAAGAGGGTAAAAGCCTAAGCTAAAGCTTGAATCCCGACTCTAAGGGCGTGGTGTGTTGCTCACCCGCCAAGAAAGAATAAGCCCACGCGTGGGAGAGAGTTCAACCCTTAAAATTTGCAGAACTATGCTTACAATCTATCTCAAGCAATACAATAAGATCATACGCAACGCCGAGCCCGAATTGTTGGACAATCTGGGCTTCGATGATATTCTCTGGATAGATCTGCTTTCGCCCTCTATCAAGGAGCAGAAGGCCGTGGAGAACTTCATCGAGGAGAGTCTCCAGACACGTCAGCAGGTCGAGGAGATCGAGTCAACATCTAAATACTCAGAGACAGAAAATTCGATCATCTCGAACACCAATTTCTTTATCCCTACGGGCGATTCGTTTGATGTGGAGCCTGTGTCGTTTATCATCTCCAATGAGGGTGTGCTGGTCTCGATGCGTAGTGCCGAGAGTCGCACCTTCCGCGAGGCAGAGAAGCGATTGCAGATGAACTATCGCAGTTTCTCGACAGGATACCATATCTTCATCTCGCTTTTGGAGGTACGTATCGACTTCGATGCCGACTTGGTGGAGTTCGTGGCCAAGCAGGTTGCCGCCTTGAGTAAGGATATCAATACTGAAGATACCATCGACAAGGAGGTTATCCACCGCATCAACGCCTTACAGGAGAATACGATGGTCTTGCGCGAGAATATCTTCGACCGTCAGCGTATCCTCTCGAGCATCTTGCGCTCGGAGCGCTTCCCAAATGATATCTACCCTCGTCTGCAACTTATGATCAAGGACGTGAACTCTCTGATCA
>JAFOZN010000241.1 GCA_017391185.1 Alistipes sp.
GAGAAACTACCCGTCAAGATGGATGTTGATTATGTAAGATTCTATCAGAAAAAGTAATAACCTAAGATATTATGACTATGAACAAAAGATTAATTTTCATCACTATTTTTAGTGCAATTCTTCTTATGCCATATATGCTGATGGCGCAAGACAAACAACGCCCACTCAAAGGTTGGAAATTGGTATGGAAAGAAGATTTCAAGGGCAATAGTCTCGACACAAACTCGTGGAAAAGGTGTCGTGTCGGAACTTCGGATTGGGATCGTCACATGTCTCCACTCGATTCACTATGCCAAGTAAAAAATGGCGTTTTAGAACTCTGGGGAATCCCAACTCCTAAAGGGTTAAACGACTCCCGCCCATTCATCACAGGAGGAGTCAACAGCAAAGGCTTACGCTCGGTAAAAAAAGGCCGTGTAGATGTGCGTGCCCGATTTGGAGGTGCTACGGGTTTTTGGCCTGCAATTTGGCTTATGCCCGATAACAACAAACCTTGGCCTACGGGTGGCGAGATTGATATCATGGAGCACCTGAATTATGATGATATCGCATACCAGACTGTACACTCATCTCACACAGTCCAGAAGCGCGAACCCCAAAGCAAACAAGGAGATAATAGCGCAATTGACAAAGATGGATTCAATATCTATTCTGTAGAGGTCTACGACAACGAGATTGTCTTTTATATCAACGATAAAAAGACCTTCACATATCCTAAGATGAATCCTACACCAGAGGGACAATACCCATTTGCTGACCATCCATTTTACATCATCCTATCGGCACAGTTAGGGGGATCATGGGTAGGCAAAGTAAAGATCGAAGAGTTACCCGTAAAGATGGAGATTGACTATGTGAAATTCTACGAAAGAAAGTAGTATAACAAACTCTCCATAAAAACGAAGAAGTCCATCTAACTAAGCGTAGATGGACTTCTTCATTTCGTCTAAACGTTTTACTGATGCTCTGGGCGCAACAAATCCTGCACCACCTTCACAGGCGAGAATGTAGTGATAGGCACCTCAACCAATACGGTATTCCAATTGGCCATAGCTCCATTCCAAAGACCAGGTAACTCCTGAGCCCTAAGTTCGCGACCACCGCTCGACTTAGAAGATATGAAACCAGTCGCAGGATCAGTATATTTAGTAAGATCAAATTTACGCTCTCGAGAATCCATCACACCACAAACCAAATCCACAGGATTGAAGTGAGTAGCAGACTTCATCAGATGCATATCCTCTGGAGCAATCTGGCTCGACTCAGCAATCTGCAACGACTCTATACCACCGCCCTGATCTACCCAGAATGGGCCACCACCAGGCTCGCCCTGATTACGCACCACACCACAAACACGGATAGGACGATCCAAAACCTGCTTCAAAATCTGAGAGTTGTAATTCTCTGGCAATTTTACGCACAACTTTTTCTCAACAAACTCTGCGATAGTCTCTATCTCGCCACCGCCGACCTCCAACACCTTCAAATACTCAAAGGCCTGATCCTGAAGCTCCAACAAGACTCCAGCCAACGCCTTCTTATACTTGATGGTATCGCCTCGGCGAGCATCAGTAGTGACGTTGTCAATATTCTTAACAAAGATGATATCAGCCTCGATATCATTCAAATTTTCGATCAAAGCACCATGACCTGCAGGGCGGAACAAAAGTTTACCATCATCTGTACGGAATGGCGTATTATCTGGATTTACGGCAATAGTATCGGTCGAAGGCTTCTGTACCGAGAACGAGATATTATACTTCACACCGTAACGCTCCTCATAGATAGGCTGGGTATGAGCCAACACATCCCAGAAACCGCTCTTATGCTCCTCAGATACAGTGAAATGGATATAGACCTCGTCACCACAACGAGCATACATCGCACCCTCCACCAAATGCTCCTCAACAGCCTTACGCGCACCATCCTCATAGGCATGGAAAGTAACCAAGCCCTTAGGTTTAGAGCCATAGCCCAAACCTCCGACAACAATCTCTTCTACGATCTCCTCATCAGGTGAATCGGGCATCACATACTCTGAAAGTTCTGGCCAAAAAGCAAACTTTTCGATATTATCCAGAAGTTTATCAATACCAGCCGTACGTTTATCCTCATTGATGTACTCAAAAAGCTCTTTAAACATGCGCGTAGCAGCACCCGAAGCAGGTACAAATTTCACCACACGCAACTCCTCAGAGAGCTTCTCATAACGCTCTACGGCACTCGCCACCTCCTCTTCAGAGAGTACCTGCACACCATCACCAGCCGAAGCTGCACGCACGATTTTCAAATAAGGGAATCCCTGACGGAAATTCTCTATTTGTTGCTCTACCTGAGAGAGAGTCAAACCATGAGACTCAATCTGCTGTAAATCTTCTCTACTAAACATATCTATGTCGTTTTATAATATTATTCCGATAAATACGCTATGTTTCCAAAAAACACTCAAAATTAAGAAAATATTTTCTAACTTTGTCATGTATTGTGGATTATTTTTCCTTCTGCGTGCAAGAATATATAATTGAAACTTAACAATATGAAACATTTAGCACTACTAATCACATTTGTGGCGACACTCTTCGCCGCTGAGGCTTCGCCTCTTTGGATGCGTTATCCAGCCATCTCTCCCGATGGCAAGCAGATCGCCTTCACATATAAAGGCAGTATCTATGTTGTCCCTGCAGAGGGAGGTCAAGCCCATAGAATTTCCCCTATGGCGGGTTACAATTATGCTCCTGTATGGTCCCCCGATTCAAAGACCATAGCATTCGCCAATGACCGCTACGGCAACTTTGACGTATTTACCGTCTCAGCTGAGGGAGGCACACCTCAGCGTATAACCACAAACTCTGCCAAAGAGGAGCCTTATGCATTCTCGAACGATGGTAGCCGTATTTATTTCGGAGCCACTATCGCCGACCCAAGCCAAAGCGCACTCTTCCCTAAGGGTTCTATGGGCGAGTTGTACTCTATCTCTGTCAAGGGAGGTCGTTATGAGCAGGTTTTGGCCACTCCAGCACAACTCATCAACTTCAGCCGTGACGGCAAGAGTTTCCTATATCAAGACCGCAAAGGTGGCGAGGATGATTGGCGCAAACACCACACTTCATCTATCACTCGCGACATCTGGCTCTACGACACAACCAACAAGAAGCATACCCAGCTCACCGAGTGGGAGGGCGAGAATCGCGATGCTCATTTTGCCAAAGATGGCAAGAGTTTCTACTACTTGAGCGAGCAAGGCGGTACATTCAACGTATGGCAGATGCCTCTCGGCAAGGCTAAGGAGGCTAAGCAGGTGACTTCGTTCAAGACTCATCCCGTACGCTTCCTCTCGATGGCTGAAAATGGCACTCTCTGTTTTGGCTACAATGGAGAGATTTACACCATGCAGGAGAAGGGCTCTCCTAAGAAGCTCAATGTGGAGATCACAGACGAATATCCAGCAGGAAAGAATGCATATCTCTCTGTTACGGGAGGTAGTCAGGGTGTAGTCTCACCAGATGGCAAGCAGGTAGCATTTGTAAATCGTGGCGAGATCTTCGTAACATCGGTTGATTACGCTACCACTAAGCGTATCACCTCAACTCCAGAGTCTGAGGCTTCACCTACATTCGGCCCTGACAACCGTACACTCACCTACGCTTCGGAGCGTAACGGCTATTGGAATATCTACTCGGCTACAATCTCTCGCCCAGAGGATCCTAACTTCCCTAATGCCACACTCATTGAGGAGAAGCCACTCTTCAAGGATGACAAGATTGATCGTGCATACCCTACATACTCGCCCGATGGTAAGGAATTGGCATTTGTCGAGGGACGTTGCCGTTTGATGGTGATGAATATCGCATCGGGTAAGGTACGCCAGATTACAGATGGCTCACAGCACTACTCTACAACAGGATATATGGATTATAAGTGGTCGCCCGATGGCAAGTGGTTTGCCGTAAGCTACACAGGCAATAAGCACGATCCATACTCTGACGTGGGTATCGTAAGCGCAGAGGGTAATGGTAAGATCTTCAACATCACCAACACAGCATACTTTGATGAGTCTCCAGAGTGGATCTTCGGCGGTAATGCATTGCTCTTCTCCACAGACCGCTACGGTATGCGTAGCCACGCCTCATGGGGTTCGCTTACCGATTTGATGGTCGTATTCCTCAACCGCAAAACTGCCGAATTGGCTACGCTCACAAAAGAGGAGTATGAGATGTATAAGGAGGCTGAGAAGAAGGCTAAGGAGGAGAAAGCTAAAGCTGAAAAGGAGGCCGAGGAGAAGAAAAAGGCTGACAAGAAATCTGACAATAAGAAGGATGAGAAAAAGGCTGAGCCAAAACCTGAGGTTGAGCCAATCGTCATTGAGTTTGACAATATCGAGGATCGCATCATGCGTCTGACAAACACCTCTGGTCAGCTCGGCTCATACACCGCAGACAAGGATGCCAAGTATATCTATTATACAATGGCCTACAATGCGGGTTACAACCTCTATCAGTTGGATGTTATTACTCGCGAGAGTAAAATTATCCTCAATGGTTCGGGCTCTGGCTCATTCGCATGGGACAAGAAGATGGAGAATATGTTCCTCTTGGGTGGCACAATGCGCAAATTCAAGGGTACATCGCCTACTACCATCTCAGCCCGCAGCGATATCGAGCTCAATAGCGAGGCCGAGCGCGAGTATATGTTCGACCGCATCTACCGTCAGGAGAAGGAGCGTTTCTATCATGTTGATATGCACGGTGTAGATTGGGATGCTATGCGCGACAACTACGCTCGATTCCTACCTCACATCAACAACAACTTCGATTTTGCCGAGATGGCAAGCGAGTGGTTGGGTGAGTTAAACGTATCTCATACGGGATGTAGCTTCTCACCATCATACGATGGCAATAGCGACAATACGGCAGATCTTGGCGTGTATTATGACTTCTCACACAAGGGCAAAGGACTCAAGGTTAGCGAAATCATCGTTGGCGGTCCATTCGACAGAGCCTCATCGGAGCTCAAGGCTGGCGACATTATCGAGAAGATCAACGGCACAGAGATCACCGAAGATATGGATTTCTATCCATTGCTTAACCGTTTGGCAGGCAAGCGCACACTTGTTTCGATCTACCGTCCATCGGATAAGAAGCGTTGGGAGGAGGTCATCAAGCCTGTATCTCGCGGAGCACTCTCTAACCAGCTCTACAAGCGTTGGGTTAAGCAGCGTGCAGCAGACGTGGAGCGTCTTTCGGGCGGCCGCTTGGGTTATGTACATATCGAGTCGATGGGTGACGCAAGCTACAGAAGCATCTACGCCGACATCTTGGGTAAGTACAACCACTGCGAGGGTATCGTTATCGACACTCGTTTCAATGGCGGAGGTCGCTTGCATGAGGATATTGAGATTCTCTTCAGCGGAGAGAAATACCTCACTCAGGTTGTACGTGGCAAGGAGGCTTGCGATATGCCATCACGCCGCTACAACAAGCCATCTATTATGATTACATGCGAGGCTAACTACTCCAATGCACACGGTACACCATGGGTATATAAGCATCGTGGCATCGGCAAGGTTGTCGGTATGCCTGTACCAGGTACTATGACCAGCGTTACATGGGAGCGTTTGCAGGATAATTCGTTGGTATTCGGAATCCCTGTTATTGGCTACCGCACTGAGGATGGCAGCTATTTGGAGAACAAGCAGCTGGAGCCAGATATCAAGGTTGCGAACTCGCCTGAGACAGTTGTAACAGGCCGTGACGAGCAGTTGGAGGCTGCTGTCAAGGCACTTTTGGAGCAGATTGACGCTCAGAAAAAGTAAACGATTATGATTAAAGAATTTTTCAACCACCCTCTCCGCGAGCTAAATAGTTTCCATGTAGAGGAGCAGGCTGACCATATTATTGAGTTTGACTCTGCCGAAGATCTCGATCAGATCTTCGGCAAGGAGAGCTCACCCAAGAAATGGTATGCGTTAGGAGGTGGAAACAATATCCTTTTCACCCGCCGATTTGAAGGCACGCTCATCAAACCCATAGGCAAAACCATCCGTATCATCGAAGAGGATGAGGAGTCTGTTTTGCTACACGTAGAAGCTGGCTTGGAGTGGGATGATATGGTGGAGTGGGCAGTAGAGCATGGACTTTGGGGAGTGGAGAATCTTTCGCTCATTCCTGGCACTATCGGTGCTTCACCCGTACAAAATATCGGTGCGTATGGAGCCGAGGCAAAGGATGTAATCGAACGTGTAAACTTCTTTGATACACAGGATTGCACCCACAAGAGCCTAAGCCACGAGGAGTGCAGATTTGCATATCGAGATAGTATCTTCAAACGAGAACTCAAGGGGCTATGTATCATCACATCGGTAGAGTTTCGTCTCAAGAAGACACCTCAGCCAAATCTGGGATACGGGGACCTGAAGGCTGAGACCGAAAAAAGAGGTGGCGCGACACTTGGCAACATACGCGATGCTGTATGCTCTATCCGCCGTTCAAAGTTACCAGATCCTGCGGAGCTTGGCAATGCTGGCAGCTTCTTCAAGAATCCTATCGTGGAGCATGAATTAGCCGAGCAGATGCGCCTAAAATATGAGAATATGCCTATCTACCCTACGGCCGACACCCAAAAGAAGAAATTGGCAGCAGGTTGGCTTATTGACCAATGCGGACTCAAAGGTTATAGACAAGGTCATGTAGGAGTACACGAGCGTCAGGCTTTGGTGCTTGTCAACTATGGTGGAGCCAACGGAGATGAGGTCATGACTTTGGCACATGAGGTATGTAGCAAAGTAGCCGAAAAGTTTGGCATAGATATAGAGCCTGAGGTGAATGTATTGTAAAGTTATTTCCAGCAAACATTATGGCAGCAACACTTTTGGAGCGTTTCCAAGATTACGTTTCACGCAATGAACTCTTCACCAAACAAGACAAGATTCTACTCACCGTATCGGGCGGAGTGGATTCTATGGTGTTGATGTCGCTATGTGTCAATAGCGGCTATAAGGTCGGTGTGGCACATTGTAACTTCCAACTCAGAGGTAAGGAGAGTGACGAGGATGAGATTATGGTACAGGAGGTATCTCGCCGCTATGGCATCGAGTGCTACAACCGCCACTTCAACACCACCGAAGAGATGGGACTAACGGGCGAATCTATGGAGATGGCAGCACGCCGACTGCGCTATGCATGGTTCAACGAACTTTGCGAGAAGCATAACTATACTGTCATAGCTGTAGCACACCATATAGATGACTCGATAGAGACCTTCTTCATCAATATGCTCAGAGGCTCAGGACTCAGAGGCCTAACAGGCATCCGCAACCACATGGGACGCATCGTAAGACCTTTGATGTTTGCCACACGCAAGGAGATTTTGGAGTATGCCACACGCAAACATATATCCTATAGAGAGGATTCATCGAATCAATCGACCAAATACCTGCGCAACAAAATTCGCTTGGGACTTATCCCTCGCATACGTGAGATCAATCCCCGATTCCCATATATCATGCATCAGAATTTGGAGCGTTTGATGGCGACTCAACGATTTGTGGATGGAGCTATAAACAACATCTACTCGCAAATCACCGACCACCAAAACGGTATCTTTACACTCCACCTGTCTGGCATCGTGGATAAGGGTTCGCGCGACTTTGTCATATATGAGATTCTTAGCTCTCGCTTCGGATTCAAGGGCGATACCGTAGATTCGCTTTGCCGAGCCTTGGTAGCAGGCACTTCGGGCAAGAAATTCTACTCGCGTAGCCATGTCGCCTACCCCGACAGAGGCAATATTGTGATTAAAAAGATTGAGGAGTGGGATAGCTGTGAAGTCTTGGTGCAAAAGGGACAACAGAGAGCCTACTGCGGCAATTCGGTGCTCTATTTCGAGGTGTGCGATGTGGATAGCATCACTTCGTTCAACGTACGAGATAACATCGCCCTTTTGGACGCCGACAAACTTCAATATCCACTCCGCCTACGCCGTTGGCAAGATGGGGATAGCTTTATCCCATTTGGCATGACAGGCCGCAAGAAGGTGAGTGACTTCTTGATTGACCGTAAAATCTCGATGGCCGAGAAAGAGCGACAATTTGTAATGATTTCAGAGGATGAGATTGCGTGGGTTGTTGGGCGCAGAATCAGCGATGACTTCCGCATCACCGCCAAGACCGAGAACGTATTGCGAATAACAAAAGAGATAATATAGCGAGACCATATATGGCTAAATCCACAGTAAAATTCAAGGATACAATAGCACAATTTGAGCAACTCAAGGCTCAGATTTCGAAGCGAGAGTTCGCTCCGATATATCTTTTGATGGGTGAAGAGAGCTACTTTATAGACGCTCTTACGGAGGCTCTTGCTACGACAATACTCTCACCTGCCGAACAAGCCTTCAACCAGATTATAGTATATGGCAAGGATAGTGACGCTGGTCAGGTAGTGAACCTTTGTCGCCAGATGCCGATGATGGGCTCATACGAGGTGATTATACTCAAGGAGGCTCAACAACTTCGTAACATAGAAAAGCTATCGAATTATACTCAAAAGCCACAATCATCGACCATCTTAATTATCTGCCATAAAGAGAAAAATCTCGACAAGCGCAGCTCGCTATATAAGCAATGCGTGGCAGCTGGTGTTGTCTTTGAGTCGGTACGCCCGCGAGATTATGAAATTGGGCCATGGCTCAATAGTTTTATTCAGGGTAAAGGGCTCAAAATCTCGCCAAAAGCGTTGCAGATGCTCACCGACCATCTGGGTTGCGATGTGGCCAAGATATCCAATGAGTTGGATAAACTCATAGTATCGCTTCCAGCTGGTACGACAAATATAAATGATACTCATATAGAGCAGAATGTCGGCATCTCGAAGGATTACAACAACTTCGAGTTGTGCAACGCCGTGGCTTCGCAGGATGTCAAACGAGCTATGCTCATCGCCGACCACTTCGCCCATAACCCCAAGGATAACCCTTTGCTACTGACGGTGATGGCTCTTTATGGAGAGTTCAGGGATATGTTCACGATAAATTATCTGCGTTGGCAGACCAAATATAAAAACATCCCATTCCCTTCGGACGCAGAGCTCATGCGCATACTCAAAAAGAGTAATATCTATGTCATTGGCGAGTTGAAAACGCTCTCAGCAAAGTGGAATAACCGCAAGCTATTCAACATCTTGGGACTCCTGAGAGAGTATGACGGCAAGAGTAAAGGTCTCGATTCGGCAGGTATGAGCGATGGCGAACTTCTGAGAGAGTTGTTGCTTAAAATTTTTATGCTTTAAGGTGCAGACAGAGAATAGATATATGATATACAACGGGGAGTTGCAACCACTACAACTCCCCGAAGAGGCTTTTCTCTATCAGAATATACACACTCTGGGATATAAACCCCGCCACCTAAAACATCATCTTGACATAATAACCTCTTCGGCAGGCACACTCTGGGGGCTTGAGATTTCGCTCTCGGAAAATAAGATTCAGAAAGAGATTGTACAACTTCTCGACCACTCACGCCTCTCGCGCAACGTCTCGATATGCGTCATCATAAGATTGTATGCCACGGGAGATTATTCGCTCCATGTAGGGCATGTGAGTATCTATTCGGGATATGTACTCAGGAGTCTAAGGCCTGTTGTGCAGTGCATCAAGATGGATGTGGGGATGAGCAACTACCCCACTTCGGCACTCAAGGCAAGCTACGACTTGGCATATAATATGGCTGTAGCACAAGGCTACCACGAACCTATAATGATCAATAGTGCAGGTTATGCCATAGAGGACCCCTTACGACCATTAGCCATCATCAAAGACCACACCATCACCATACCTCCTCCCACGCTATGTTCCGTAGAGTGTATGTTGTTGGAAGAGGCCGCCGAGAAACATGGTCTGAAGGTCAACTATGGAAAAATATCACATGGCGATATCAAGAGTGCTGATGAAGTGCTGATGATGACCTTCCAGGGTATCACCTCCATTTCGCAGATAGAGAACAAGATCTACTTCATGTCGTTGGCTGCCAAAATTGCCACAAGGCTCGAAGAGATAGATTTAAAGGAGTAAATCAGAGATAACAAAAACCGACAAAATATGAAAATTGCTATATTCCCTGGATCATTTGATCCATTCACCAGAGGTCACCAAGCAGTAGTAGATGAGGCATTGACACTCTTCGATAAGGTTGTAATTGCCATAGGCGATAATGTCAACAAACGCTCCTTGCTGAGTGTCGAGAATCGCCTACGCCTAATTGGCGACATATATCGAGACAACCCTCGCATCGAGTGTAAGTCATACGCTACCCTCACAGGCGAATTCGCCCAAGAGCTTGGCGCTACGGCTATTATCCGAGGAGTGCGCAATACGGTAGATTTCGAGTATGAGCGTACCATGGCTCAGATCAATCACCGTATCTTCCCCGACATTACCACCGTTATACTCTTCACTCCGCCACACCTTACCGACATAGCATCCTCTACCGTGAGAGAATTGCTTAGCTTCAATCGTGACGTGAGCGAAATGATGCCAGAGGGTATAAACATAGAGGATTATAGATAACTAAATCGGCTTCTGGACAACATAAGAAATCTATTGTATTTCGTAAATATACACTTTAGTGTTATTGTATATTTACGTCATGCCACAGCCGAGCAAAGCGAGTGCTGAATGGCATCTCTAACGGAAAATGTTTTAGTGTAGAGATTCCAATCCTCAGCCTAACGGCTTCGGTGGAATGACGTTTTCTTTACAACATTACCCAATATAATACCGATTATATTTTATAGGCCTATCTCTTTTTCGTAGATGCCGTATCGCCCACCTTGCGCTCAGGATTTTGTCTGAGGAATGTCTCCCACGAAGATGAGCCCTTGGCAGCCTTCTTACCTCCACCCAAGCCCTTGACACGAGCCGAGCCCATAGCCTGAGAGATGGGGGTGCGTGCCGTAAAATAGTGACACATAGCCACCGCCATGCCATCGGTTGCATCCAGTCGGCGGGGCATATATTCTAATTTCAACATTCTTTTGACGATTGCCGCCACCTGCTCTTTAGAGGCCGCGCCCGATCCTGTGATAGCCTGCTTTACTCGCGTGGGTGCATACTCAAACACCTCTTTATCATAGTTTAGCGCTGCCGCCATAGCTACACCCTGAGCACGCCCCAACTTGAGCATACTCTGGACATTTGTCCCGAAAAATGGCGACTCCAAAGCCACCTCTTTAGGCTGATAATCCTCTATCAAGCGGCTCACACGATCGAAAATATATCGCAACTTACGATACGGGTCGCTCATCGTATGCAGATCTATATCGCCCATCACCACCGAACGGAGCTTACTGCCCTCGACCTCGATGATGCCGTAACCCATGTAGTTAGTACCTGGGTCGATTCCCATAATGCGATATGTTGGCTGCTCTTGATTCATCTTAATTCTAAAAGCGTTATCCGATGACAAATATAACTCTTTCCCTCCGCTTTTCAAAAAAAAGAGCCGCTAACCCTCAAAAGTCAGCAGCTCCAATAAAAAAAATCTCAGTTTATCACTTCTGGTAGTCCTTGGTGGTCTGCTCCTTCTGCTGATTGATTTGCTCAATAGCAAAGTCAGTCCGCTCCTGCTGAAGTTGCGCCTGTTTGTCAGC
>JAFOZN010000242.1 GCA_017391185.1 Alistipes sp.
TATTGTGTGGGATGGTGAGATTGTCTATGAGACTCAAGACGTTGCTTCGGGATATGCTCAGTTGGAGCGTAATAAAGAGAAGGTGCAGGAGTTTATCACTTCGCGCGGAGTGAAGGTTGAAGAGATTGTCTTTAAATTTGTCAATGTATATAAGCAGACCGAGCCAGTCTATAACGCCAGCGGTAATTATGCAGGTCAGCGTTTTACGGGTTATCGCCTAAGTCAAGGCTTTTCTATCGAGTCAGAGGATGTAGATAAAGTTGAGAATATCTCGCGCGAGATTTCATCCCTCATAGCGCAGGGTGTATCCATCGAGGCATTTCAACCTTCATACTACTATACCAAGTTAGATGATGTGAAGCTCTCGCTCATCGAACGTGCATCGGCTGATGCTCTCGCTCGTGCAGAGAAGATAGCTGAGAATGCAGGAGCCAAAATCGGTCGCGTAGCTTCGGCTAAGATGGGTGTATTCCAGATTACGGGAGCTAATTCCAACGAGGAGTTCTCTGCGGGTGGCTCATTCAATACCTCAAGCCGTCAGAAGAAGGCACGCATAACCATGAAGGTTGAGTATAGAGTCAAGTAATAGCCTGAGACTCCACACTAAGCCGAGAGCTTATGTAGAAAGAAAATAAATAAGAAACTTAAAATATATAGAAAATTATGTCACAAGAGGTTAGAGTACGTTTTGCACCATCGCCCACAGGACCTTTGCACATGGGTGGTGTGCGTACTGCGCTTTATAACTATTTATTTGCACGCCGTCATGGCGGTAAGATGATCCTTCGTATCGAGGATACCGACTCTCAGCGTTTTGTCCCTGGGGCAGAGGAGTATATCATTGAGTCTCTCAAGTGGTGTGGTATCGAGATTGATGAGGGCGTAGGCGTAGGTGGCCCTCACGCTCCATATCGCCAGAGCGAGCGCAAGGAGATCTATCTAAAATATGCCAAGCAACTCGTTGAGGCTGGTTGGGCATACTACGCTTTCGACACAGCTGAGGAGTTGGATGTTCTGCGTAAGGAGGCAGAGGCTGCAGGTCAGACTTTTGCTTATAACTATACCGTTCGCGAGAAGTTGCCTACTTCGCTGAGTTTGAGCAAAGAGGAGGTCGAGGCTCGTATCGCGCGTGGCGACATCTGGGTTGTGCGTTTCAAGATGCCAGAGAATGAGATTGTCGAGATGGATGATTTGATTCGTGGTCATGTGAAGGTCAATACCTCTACTTTGGATGATAAGGTACTTTATAAGAGTGCCGATCAGTTGCCAACCTATCACTTGGCAAATATCGTGGATGACCACTTGATGGAGATTTCGCACGTTATCCGTGGTGAGGAGTGGTTGCCATCTCTGCCTTTGCACTACTTGTTGTACCGTGCTTTTGGTTGGCAGGATTCTCAGCCACAGTTCGCACACCTTCCACTTTTGTTGAAGCCTACGGGAGGTGGTAAACTTTCGAAGCGTGATGGCGATAAGATGGGTTTCCCTGTATTTCCACTCTTCTGGACCTCTCCTACAACAGGCGAGACTGCACATGGCTATCGTGAGGATGGTTACTTTGCCGAGGCCTTTGTCAATATGTTGGCATTGCTTGGCTGGAATCCAGGTACCGAGCAGGAGATATTCTCTATGCAGGAGCTTATCGACTCATTCTCTTTGGATCGCGTCTCTAAGGCGGGCGCACGCTTCCAGCCAGATAAGGCTAAGTGGTTCAATGCTCAATATATGCATCATAAATCAGACGAGGAGTTGGCCTCTTTGTTCCAGCCTATCTTGAAGGCTCATGGTGTGGAGACATCGGATGAGTTGGCGGGTAAGGCTGCTGGTATTATGAAGGAGCGCGCTTCGTTCATTAACGATTTGTGGGATCTTACCTCATATTTCTTTGTTGCTCCTACCGAGTACGATGAGAAGCAGGTCAAGAAGTATTGGAAGGGTGAGAATCCAGCTCGTTTGGCTGAGCTTCGTGAGCTTTTGGCTGCTATAGATGACTTCTCGTTGGAGAATACCGAGGCTATTGTTACCGCTTGGATTCAGGAGAAAGGCTACGGCATGGGACAGATTATGAACTCTCTGCGCTTGGCATTGGTCGGCGCTGGTAAGGGTCCTGGTATGTTCGATGTTACAGCCTTCTTGGGACAGGAGGAGTGCCTCAAGCGTATTGATGATCTGTTGACTAACCTTAAACCTATTGAATAATGGAAATTTTACAGCACATTTGGGGTACTACCCCTGAGGGCGAGGCGATCGTTCTCTATACCATCCGCAACGAGAAGGGTTGCGAGGTGCAGCTTTGTAATATCGGAGCATCTATCGTGTCGGTCAAAGCACCAGACCGCGATGGTAAGGTAGATGATATCGTACTTGGTTATAAGGAGGCTATGAGCTACTTTGGCGATGGCGCAGCCAGCGGTAAGAGCGTAGGTCGTGTTGCCAACCGTATTGCCAAGGGTAAGATGACGGTTGATGGCGTGGAGTACACACTTGAGATCAACAATGGTCCTAACCACTTGCATGGTGGCTCTAAGGGTTTTGCTAATCAGTTGTGGGAGAGCCGTGTGGAGACCAACCGTGTGGTATTCTCTCGTACATCGCCAGATGGTGAGCAGAACTACCCTGGCGAGTTGTATGTCGAGGCTGGTTACTACTTCTCTGACGATAACGAGTTGGAGATTACCTATGTTGCCAAGTCAGACAAGAATACTGTTGTAAACCTCACAAACCACGTCTATTGGAATTTGGCAGGCGAGGGTAGCGGTCAGACTATCTTGGATCATGAGATGCACCTTAACTGCTCACGCGTTTTGGAGATGGATCCTACTCAGATCCCTACGGGCGAGTATCTCAATGTTAAGGGTACACCTCAGGACTTCACCACATGGCGTAAGTTTGGCGATGATATCCTCTCGGAGTTCAACCACATGAAGGATTTCAAGGGTTATGACCACTTCTTCGTGTTGGATGATTGGAAGCCAAATATCTTGGCTCCTATTGGTGAGCTTCGCCACGAGGCTTCGGGCCGTATGGTTGAGGTTCTCTCATCTCAGGCTGGTGCTATGGTCTATACAGGTAACTGGTTGGAGGGTGGTTGCCCTGTGACTAAGTCTGGAGGCCGCTATCAAGACTATTCAGGCGTAGCTATCGAGTGCCAGAACTATCCTAATGCCGTAAACGAGCCACGTTTCCCATCCATTGAGCTCAAGGCAGGGGATATGTATTGCCAGAAGATTGTATTCCGCTTGGGTACATTCTAAAACGTGTTAATTAAATAAGTTAATAGGGCAGTTCTCGGATTGCCCTTTTTATACGATATGGAGACAAAAGATCTTGAATTTTTGAATTCGTTCAGCCGTAAACTTGCCAAGACTCTGATCGAGCAATGTACGGCCGATCAGGTGCTCGATGGTGAGTTATACACCGTAGAGGAGTTGGACGAGAAGTGGAATGGCTTAGCTCCCGAATATATGGCTGCTGCCGTGCCTCAGATTGCCGAATATCCATTGGCAGCCATAGCATGGGCAGCCTATGTGGGCATGGGTGCTGCGGTGTTGTGGGATAAGTCGTGGGCCGAGTATAAGGACGTAGAGGATTGGTATTCGATGTTGGCCAAGCCACGCGGTTTCGACTGCTTGGATGAGTATGTTGTGGAGTGCTTGGTGGGTTATCGCCTTGAGTCGGAGGAGCATCAGCGTTTGGAGGGTGTAATCCGCAAATGCGCCAATACGGCACATACTATGATTCGTAAAGAGGGTATCGAGCCTCAGAGCGTGATGGCATTCCATATTTTTGCTCGTGCGGTGAAGGTATTCTACGAACTTGGCATCTCTATCGAGCTTCGCCATCGAGGCTACAAATATGTCAAGGTGCAGGTCAATGCCGAGCAACCATCATAGTTGGTTGGGCGATATAATATATAAGTCCGCATTACCTTAGTAATGCGGACTTATTGTTTCAAACCAGCCGAAGCTCACTCTTACTCCTGAGCCTGCTCCTCCTCTGGCAACTTAAACTCAGTAAAGCCTGCGCCTACCAAGATGTTGAACCAAGAGAATGCCTTCTTGATGTCCGAAACGTGTACACGCTCCTTGTCATACTCTGGCAATACAGCCTCAAACTCAGCCTTGAGCTTCTCGGCAGACTCCTTGTGAGAGATAGCCTCCTTACCCTCTGTGTGAGCATACATACGAGTGAAAACCTCTGCCAAAGCGATATCCTCACCCTCGGTGAACATCGAAATCTCAGTGAGTGCGCTCACTCTCGAAGTAGCCGAAGCATTAGTACGGCGACCATCAGCGAGTGACTCTACGATAATACCGCGAGTCGAGTGTGCAACATACTTGTATAGACCGGGCATACCCGAAATAGCCAAAATATCCTTAAATTCCATAGTCTTAAAAATTATATTCAAATTTGCGAAGGCAAATATACGAAAAAATCCCATACCCCAAGCCCTTATCTGAAAAATATAACGGTATTATCTCGTTTAATCGTCTAAAGAAAACACCACTCCACCCAGCCACGTGGCGAGCCTGCGAGTTTCTGCCCAGATAAGCTATTAATCTCAAAAATATTATGTACCTTTGCCCACGTTAAAATCATTTAAAACAAGATATTATGAACGAGATTTCTAAGTGCCCAAAGTGTGGTGGTGAATATGTCTATTTTGATGGATCGCTATATGTGTGTCCTGACTGTGCTTATGAGTTCGAGGAGGGCGCAACATCAGCTGAGGGCAGCGTAGATGTGGCTAAGGATAGCAATGGTGCTGAGCTTTTTGATGGTGATGCCGTAACGGTTATCAAGGATCTGAAGGTCAAGGGCTCATCAATGGTCATTAAGCGAGGAACAAAGGTTAAGAGTATCCGACTCACAGATAACCCCGAAGAGGTAGATTGCAAGATTGATGGCAGTAGCATTGTGTTGAAAACCTGCTTCTTGAAGAAATAAAATCTAAAACATATATGCGCAAAATAAGGAGTATCTTTCGGGATACTCCTTGATTTTTTGCGTAAATATATACTTTAGTGTTGTTGTAGATTCACCTCATGCCACAGCATTTGCTTACCCACAATTTTGAATTTTGAATTCACTTTGCCTACTCCTTTGTCAAATGTACATCCAACTGAGGGAATGGGAAGTTTGCTCCAGCCTCAGGCAACTCCTTGTAAAATGCCTCTGTCACCGAGTCGTAGAGTCCCCAAAAATCTTCATTCTTAACCCATGCTCGTGCTTCGATCACTACTGCACTGTCTGCCAAAGCATCAATTCTCACAATTGGCATCGGATCGCTCAATGCTCTGCCATCGCGAGTAATAATCTTTAGCATAGCCTCGCGGATCACATCGTAATTATCACCATACGCCACCGACACCTTCCAACTGCAACGGCGAGTGGTCGAAGTAGAGTAGTTGTTGATAATCGAAGTCGAGATAGTGTTGTTGGGGATGTAGATTGTCTTTTTGTCCGAAGTGTGTATCGTAGTGGTAAATAGACGTATATCCGCCACCGTACCGCTTACGCCCTCAGCCTCGATAAAATCACCAATCTTGTATGGGCGCAATACAAGAATCATCACTCCGCCAGCAAAGTTTTGCAACGTGCCACTCAGAGCCATACCAATAGCCAAACCCATAGAAGCCAACATTCCGACAAAAATTGTTGTATCAAAACCGAGTGTCGAAATTGTTATCACAAGTATGAAAATATAGCCCAAAGTCTTGACCGCCGTCATGCAGAACGAGTGTAGAGAGCGCTCCACCTGGCGGCGAATCATGATGGTGTCTACTATATGCAATATCCTGCGCATGATCCAACGAGCGATGTAGAAAATAGCAATAGCTATCACCAACTTAATGCCTGTCCACACACACCACTCTGTGATCTGCTTCCAAATATCGCTCATCTCCAGCGATGAGAGTTGCTCTACGGTCTGTGCAAAACGCGCTTTTTGGATACTGTCGGGGACAATCAGATTCTCTATTGTCTGATCGGCCTGTAAAAGAAAATTCAGCATATCTTATCTATCTTTTATTTGTATATTTTCAACTACCACCTTAGGTGGTGGTATATCAACAGACAAAAGTAGCTATTTTTTCACGAAAATACACTATCTTTGCTCGCGACATTTTTGCAAAATATAGGTTGGTGGTTTAACTTGATTAGCCCTATGCCGTAAATAAAAGCAAGAGATAGCAACGATGAAGATAGCTGATATAGAATTGGGCGAGAAGCCTCTGTTTTTGGCGCCGATGGAGGATGTTACCGATCCATCGTTCCGATATATGTGTAAGCGTTTCGGCGCAGATGTTGTGACTACCGAGTTTATCTCCTCTGATGGTCTGATTCGTGATGCTTGGAAGTCGCGTGCCAAACTCAATATAGATGAGGCCGAGCGTCCTGTCGGTATCCAGATCTATGGTCACTTGATCGAGCCTATGGTCGAGGCAGCACGTATTGCCGAGACTGCCCATCCCGATTTTATTGATATCAATTTCGGTTGCCCTGTCAAGAAAATCGCAGGTCGCGGAGCAGGTTCAGGTATGATGCGAGATGTGCCACTCATGGTCGAGATGACACGCCAGATTGTGCAGGCGGTAAATACTCCCGTGACGGTCAAGACTCGTCTTGGTTGGGATGAGGAGTCTAAGAATATCATGGATATCGCCCTGCGCTTGCAGGATGTGGGCATCGCGGCTCTTACGATCCATGGTCGTACACGCTCTCAGATGTATCGAGGTGTGGCGGATTGGACTTTGATAGGCGAGGTGAAGAATAATCCTCTTATCCATATCCCGATTATCGGCAACGGTGATGTAGATTCGGGTCCTAAGGCTAAAGAGATGTTCGATCGCTATGGTGTCGATGGTGTGATGATAGGTCGTGCCACATACGGTCGCCCATGGATTTTTCAGGAGGTTAAGCATTTCCTCCAGACGGGTGAGATTATGCCTCAACCATCGGTTGTGGAGCGTGTAGCTATTGCTAAGGAGCACTTGCGTAAATCTATCGAGATTAAGGGTGATAAGGTTGGCATTTTGGAGATGCGCCGCCATCTGTCCAACTATTTCAAGGGCTTGCCCGATTTTAAATCTACACGCCTAAAGTTGGTGACACTCTACGATGAGGCGGAGATTATCGCTACGCTCGATTATGTAGCCGAGCGTTGGGGCGATTTCGATATGAGTGGGGCAGTGCCACCATCACTTTCGCATGATATTTAGCCTCTTATTCCATTGGGCCGTAGGCGAATATTGAATAAAATTAAAAATAAGATGCAGAGCTAAAATTCAGCTCTGCATTCTATTTTTATCCTCTCGCCCGTTCGGGGGTGTGTAAATTCCAAAGTCTCGGCATGTAGGTACAATCTTTTTTCTGGAATTCCGTAGATGTCATCTCCCATAATCGGAACACCCAATCCATCTTTGTGTGCCGAATGTACTCTGAGCTGGTGTGTGCGGCCTGTCAGGGGGTAGAACCTCACTCGGCTATGCCCATTCTCCTCTGCGAGTAGCTGGTAATGGGTGATGGCTTGTTTGCCATCTGCGCTTACCATCTGTCGTGGGCGGTTGTCATAGTCGAGCCTGATTGGTAGATCAATCACACCCTCTTTCTGAGTAATTACTCCATCGAGTAGGGCGATGTAACTCTTCTTTAAAGTGCGTTTGATAAATTGCTCCTGCAAGACTTGGTGAGCCTCCTTGTTTTTAGCTATCAGGAGTATGCCCGATGTGGATTGATCCAGTCGATGTATAATCATCGGGAAATCTCCCTTCCCATATCTCTCCTCAGCCCACTCCTCAGCCGAGCGAACTCCCGATTTACCCCTTACCGAGAGCATCCCATGAGGCTTGTTTATGGCTACCAACCACTCATCTTCCCATATTATTTCAGGCTCCTCAACCTCGATTGCCATCAGTGGATTATCCTCTACCTCCAATCCCTGCATCATAAATGTGAGTATTGGTTTGCACTTGCTGTTGCAGGCAGGGTAGTAGTTGCCGTGCTGACGCACCTCACCTTTGGGCGATTCTCCCCACCAAAACTCAGCCATTGCTATGGGTTGCAAATCGTTGTTGTAAGCATACTGCATCAACTTCGGTCCAGCACATTCTCCAGCTCCGGCTGGTGGAATGGCTTGTGGTGTAGGCGCAAAAATCTCGCATAGATCGACCACCTCGCCCAACGCATTTTTTAGGCGAAACTCTCTAAACAGATCCATCTGCAACTTTGCCGAGCGTGTGCGTCTTTCTCTTTTCAGACGCTCAATGTTTGCTTGCAAAATATCAAACTGCTCTTGTGCTGTGGCAATTAGCTCTTTGTTGTGTTTTTTGAGTCGTTGCATCTGAGCATTGTCCTGCTGACTCTCGCGTGTGAGTTGCTCAATATCTCCACCCTCGGCTCTTGCCTTGTGGCGTGCCTCTTTTCGGCTCTGCATCAAGGCTTTTAGCTTGGAGATCTCCTCTGCGGTGCGAATTTTTACCTGATCGAGATTCTCTTTTGCTTGGGTGTACTCTTCGCTTGAAATGAGTGTATCTATTTGCTCGTTTATCTGAGATATCTGTTGCTCCTCTTTGCGGAAGAAATCATCGGGCTGAAGCATGTCGTATATCGGCTCAACGAAGTAGTCGTGGCAATTACTTCCCGCCAAATTCCCCGAAAATGCCGCCAAAAAGCCTAACTCTCCTTGCTTGTCCTTTACTACCAATACTCCGAACATCTTACCCTTTGAGAGCTCCTCTGCCCACTCCTTGCGCTCGGCAATGTAGCTCTGCACCTGTTCCGCTGCCAAGCGAGATAACTCGTGTGGACGGTAGTGAAAAGGCCAAGTAAACCTCTCTGGTAGGGCTATATGAGATATTGGTTTAGAGTATCGGTGAAGCATGATCTGAATAAATTTGGACAAAGTTAATTTTTTTAGTCGATTTTTTGTAGTTTTATGGTATCTAATTGCGACTAATAGAGTGAATGTAATAAACCCATGATGGAAAAGAAACCGCAAGATTTGGAACAAGAGTTTACTCGGATCGCCCGTGAGTATAAGGATACGATCTATATGGTATGCTATATGTTCTCCCAAAATACAGCCGAGGTTGATGATCTCTACCAAGAGATCTTGATCAATATGTGGCGTAGTCTGCCCTCGTTCGAGGGGCGCAGTTCGCTCAAGACTTGGATTTGGCGACTGAGCCTTAATACATGCATCTCCTATGACCGCAAACGCTCTTCGAAGGGTAAAGCTCTGCCTTTGGATATGCAAATCAACCTCTACGAAGATACCGATCATGATAGCAAGCAGATCAAGATGCTGCACGAGCGAATTAATCGACTCGGCGTGTTCGACCGCGCCATCATCATGCTATGGTTAGAGAATATGCCCTACGAAGAGATTGGTGCCATTGTCGGTATCTCGGCCAAGAATGTCGGTGTGCGTCTGGTACGCATCAGAGAGCAATTGAAAAATATGAAATAGCTAAATATCATTTTATGGAAAATAATATCATAAGTTCAGAATTCGATCAGATGCGTGAGCAGATTTCACTCCTAAAGGCGAAACTCTCCCATCAGACCATCATCAGCGAAAAACACCTGATGCGAACTATCCGTGAGAATGTGTCTAAGATCAACCGTATGCGAAACTTTAGTGTTTTTGGTGGAATTTTCGCCATTATCTATTGTCCTGTAGCTTTTTATAGGATTGGTCATAGTCTATCGTTTGTGATCGGTACCGAAGTGATGCTGATTGTATGCTTAGTATGTACTTTGTGGATGCACAGAAAGCTCGATGTTCAAACCATATCAATAGATAATCTTGTGTCGCTGGGTGCTAAAATCCAAACAATCAAACGCCATTATGCCAATTGGATAATCATCTCCATCCCGATGATTGCTGCATGGTTTGGTTGGTTTGCCTACGATGCAAGTCAGTTCCTTTCAGCCCCTATCCCGTTTATTACAGCAGGTCTTATCGGAGGAGTGATCGGGGGCGTGATTGGAGTTGTTCGTCATATAACATTACGCCGAGAGATAAATCAAATCCTCGATAATATCAATGATTTGCAGGAGCATTAAACCTAACCTAACCAACCTGCATATGAGAGTCGGTGCTCGCCTAAAGTAGCGCCGACTCTCTGTTTTTTCTCGTTTTTTAAGTTTAAAGTTGCTAAATCGCTAATTTTGTAGTAATTTAGTAAACTAAATTAATGCCTACGCTTTTGTGGGCGTATTGGAGGAATTGTAACAAATTACTTTAAAACAATAATTATGAGAAAAACTAATCTTTTTGCATTGGCGGTGGCTACGTTGCTCTCTGCATCGACCATGGCGCAGGATCTTAAGGGTTTTGCCTATGGCTCAGAGCAAGCACCTCGTGGCTATGAGTCCAAAAACGCAGAGTGGGAGTCTCCTCAAGAACTCTCTCTGAACAAAGAGCAACCTAAGGCATGGTTCTTTACCTTTGCCGATGAGGAGTCTGCTCGTAAAGTTCTGCCCGAAAACAGTGACTACTATCTCTCGCTTGACGGCACATGGAAATTCCATTGGGTAGCGCATCCAGAGTCTCGCCCAAAGGATTTCTATAAGAGAGATTTCGATGCCTCGAAGTGGGACAACGTACAAGTTCCTATGAACTGGAATGTCTATGGTTTGCAGGCAGACGGTACGCAGAAGTATGGTACTCCGATTTATGTCAATCAGCCTGTAATCTTCAAGCACTCGGTTGCTGTGGGTGATTGGAAGGGCGGCGTTATGCGCGAGCCAGCTCCACATCACACTACCTACAAGCACCGTAACGAGGTGGGCTCTTATCGCCGCACCTTCACCGTGCCAGAGGCTTGGGATGGTCGTGAGGTTTATATCAATTTCGATGGCGTGGATTCATTCTTCTATCTCTGGATCAATGGCCACTATGTAGGTTTCTCGAAGAACTCTCGTAACCTTGCGGCGTTCAATATCTCAAAATATCTTGTCGAGGGTGAGAATGTTGTGGCTGTAGAGGTTTATCGTAACTCCGATGCTTCGTTCCTTGAGTCGCAGGATATGTTCCGTTTGCCTGGTATCTTCCGTACGGTATCTCTTACCGCTACCAACCCTGTCGAGTTGCGCGATTTGAGAGTGACTACCGATCTCGATGCCGAGTATAAGGATGGCGTAGCTAAAATCAATGTCGATGTCCGTAACCTTACCTCTAAGGTTGCTAAAGGTTACACCTTGGAGGCTAAACTCTTCAGCAATGACCTCTTTAGCGATGTCAATTGGGCTGTTGATGGCGCAGTTGCTACTGCTGCCGTAGAGCTTACTGCTCCGCTTACGACCTCGACTACCGCTATGGAGATTGCGATGAAGAATCCTAATAAGTGGAATGCCGAGACTCCATATCGCTATACCTTGGTTGTAAATCTTAAGGATAAGAAGGGCAATACGGTAGAGACTGCCTCTACATATATGGGTTTCCGCGAGGTGGAGATTCGTGATACCAAGGCTGAGGATGATGAGTTTGGCTTGGCAGGACGTTACTACTATCTCAACGGTAAGACCATCAAGATGAAGGGTGTAAACCGCCACGAGAATAACCTTGTTCGCGGTCATGCCATCACTCGTGAGCAGATGCATGAGGAGGTGATGATCATGCTTCGTGGTAATATCAACCATGTGCGTTGCTCTCACTATCCCGATGCTCCATATTGGTACTACTTGTGCGATAAGTATGGTATCATGCTCGAAGATGAGGCAAATATCGAGAGCCACCAATACTACTATGGCGATGCTTCGCTCTCTCACGTTGAGGAGTTCCGCGATGCCCACGTAGCACGTGTTATGGAGATGGCACACGCTACTATCAATAATCCTTCGGTAGTGATCTGGTCACTCGGAAACGAGGCAGGCCCAGGTAAGAACTTTGTAGAGGCGTATAATGCTTTGAAGGCTTTTGATACCACTCGCCCTGTGCAGTATGAGCGTAACAACAATATCGTAGATATGGGTTCTAACCAGTATCCATCTATCGGTTGGACTCAATATGCCGTTACAGGTAAAGCACCTATCAAGTATCCATTCCATATCTCGGAGTATGCCCACTCTATGGGTAACGCCGTAGGTAATTTGCAGGATTATTGGGACGCTATCGAGAGCACTAACTTCTTTATGGGTGGTGCTATCTGGGATTGGGCCGATCAGGCTTTCTGGAATGTAGATCCTAAGACTAAGCAGCGATATATGGGTTATGGTGGTGATTATGGCGATCGTCCTAACGACCATACATTCTGTATGAATGGTATCGTATTCCCTGACCACACTCCAAAACCTCAATACTACGAGGTGAAAAAGGTCTATCAGAACGTAGGTATCACCATGCAGGAGGATGGCTCTATCAAGATCTTCAATAAGCGTTATTTTGAGTCTTTGAGCGATTTGGCTATCAAGGTATCTTTGTGGGAGGATGGTAAGCAGATCAAATCTTACTTTGAGCCTGATATGGCTATCGCAGCTCGCACTTCTAAGAGTTTCGTGCCTAAGTTCGATCTCAAGAACCTCGCTGCGGAGAAGGAGTATTTCATCAAGGTACAGCTCTGCCTTACAAAGCAGATGCCATGGGCTGAGAAGGGATATGTTCAGATGGAGGAGCAACTCTTGGTTAAGGCGGCTCAGAAGAGTAACTATATCGCCGATGTCGCCAAGTCGGCTGTTAAGCCAAGCGTCAAGACCGATGGCAAGATTACCACTATCACAGGTGGTGATCAGCCTTTCACCGTGGCGTTGGATAATGAGAAGGGTGTTCTCTACCACGTGGTTTACAACGGTTCTACTATTTTCCCAGAGGGCAACTCTATGCGACTCTATACATATCGTGCTCCTGTCGATAACGATAACTGGGCGTTCAATCGTTGGTTTGCACTCGGCTTGTTCAACACTGAGGATAAGGTGCTTTCTCATAAGATTCTGGAGCAGCAGGATGGCTCTGTTGTGATGCAATATGTTGTCCGTACTCAGGCTAAGCATCCGGGTCGTCGCATCAAGAACGAGGATAATAGCTTCACTCTCTCAAGCGAGGAGCGCGAGATGGGCGAGGAGGAGTTCCACTTTATCTCCAATCGTATCTGGACTATCTATCCAGATGGCTCCGTTGAGCTCAATAGCGTTATCACAGGTAGCGATGCTTCAGTCAGCTTGGCTCGTATTGGTTATGAGATGCAGCTCTCAAAGGATATGAAGAACTACTCATACTATGGTCGTGGCCCATGGAATAACTACAATGACCGTTGTACAGGCTCATTCATCGAGCAGTATCAGAGCAGCGTTAAGGATCAGTTCGTTAAGTGGCCTAAGCCACAGGATATGGCCAACCGCGAGGAGGTACGTTGGGCAACCCTTACTAACGATGAGGGTAATGGCGTGATCTTCGTCTCTACCGAGGGAATGTCAACTTCGGCTTTGGAGTGGAATTCTATGGAGCTTACCGAGACTGCTCACCCATATCAGTTGCCAGTATCTTCTGCTACATGGTTCAACTTAGATAAGAA
>JAFOZN010000243.1 GCA_017391185.1 Alistipes sp.
AGAAGCACACCTCCATATCTGGCGCGATAGACGGCAGGCGTAACCTTAAACTGCTTCTTGAAGAGTTTGATAAAATGTGAAGTGTTGGGGAAGGTACACTCCACGCCTATCTCCGATATTGATTTAAGCGTAGAGATCAACAGCAGGCGCGACTGCATGAGTCGCTGATGGATAAACCAACGATGTGGTGGTATATTGAAGTGGCGTTTAAACTCCTTCTTAAACGAAGTTAGTGATCTATTGGTCTGAGCCGCAAGCCTCTCGATGGAGATATCGGAAAACACATTGCGATATATAATCTGCTCAAAATTACCGTAAGCCGCATCGGCATTACTCAATATCTTACTACGCAGGCAACACTCCGACATCGAGATAATGGAGTAGATCAACTCCGTCATCTTGATATTCTCGGCTGCGGGATCCTGCATACGATTTTCATCATGCAGATAGCTGGCCAAATGAGAGAAGAAGTTACGAAGCACCGAATTTGCCTGAGTGGCTACGTGATTCATGCGACTACACTTCTCACACGTGTGATTGCTCGTGATATCGAGCGAGAAACTCATATTGAGCTGAAGCAATATGCGTTGAATTTGCTGGGGAGAGTAGTAGACAACTATCTGTTCAAAACCTTTAGCATCTTCAGGAACATTCTCCACATAATGATTTCCGATAGCGAGGTAGAATAGCTCACCTCGTTGGATAGTATGGCGCGAATCACCATAATAGATGTGTTTCTCGCCTCGCAGAACATATCCTACAGCTATGCGTGAGAGTTGTTCAAGTCGAATACCCACATAATTTGTCTCTACATATCTTGCGATTGCCGCAGAATCGCAATTCTCCTTTAAAATCATAGTTATAATATAAGTTTTTTAATTGTGTATCACAAAATTAGAGAGAAAGAGACAATTTATACAATAAATTATACTTAATTTCAGTATTTTCTTGTATTACAACATGATTTGGACTTTGTAATGCATACAAATAGGACAAAAAGACACTATATAGGAGGTAATTTTCTGCGATATAGAATTTGCAGGCTTATCTGCAAAGGACGCTGAGGCCAACACACACCCATCAAGCATCACCACACAGCACATACTCATGGGGCGAAAAAAAGTGCTTGCCCACACAGTGGACAAGCACTCTGATTTATCATCAGCAGAGAGCGAATTACTTCTCTGCCTCCAAAGCTGCGTAAGAGATCTTAAGAGCGTTAGCACGGCGAAGCTCCTGCTTCACGTCTGTGATAATACCCATCTTTGTGTCCTGATCGGCCTTGATGCTGATAGTCATCTGAGCACGGTCAGACTCGTTGAGCTGATCACGCTCGGCACCGATGAAGTCACCGATATCCTTTGCAGTCTTAAATGAGTCGTTCAACTGAATTCGAGGAGCTGTACCATACTTGGCCTGCATGTGTGAAACAGGCACACCAATGTTGATATAACTAACCAAATTCTTCTTCTCCAACTTCTGAATCTCAGTAGCACTTGGGAGCTTATAACGTACGAGCACCTCCTGATCACGCATGGTAGTTGATACCATGAAGAAGAACAGGATCATGAAGATAACGTCAGGGAGCGATGCTGTTGAGATAGCAGGGACTTCCTTCTTGCCCCCGTCTTTTTTCATTACTGCCATAACTTACTTCTTTACTGCTTTACGTGGCTCTGCCTCAGAAATCTTCATTGGCACTGCCTTTGTTATTACTCCACGCTCATCCTCATTAAGATCAGAGAATGGCTTGCTAAACTTTGACTGAGCTACATCATCGCGAATCTCATTGAAGGCACGTGTCAACTCGTTCTGTACCTGAATGTACATATCGTAGCCTGTATCACGTGTTGTCTGGAGTGAGATAACGCCCTTACTCTCCTTGTAAGTCCACTTAGAGCCGTCTGGCATATCGATCTCCTTCTCCTCCTTCTCTGGCATATTCTCGTCATCATTAGCATTTACGATGAACTCCTTAGCCTTATCTTTCAAAGCTCTAACGTCCAACTGCTCGTCACCAGCCATCAACTGACCAGATGCATTCACAAACACGAGCAATACGTTACGGTCCTTCACCTTCTGGTCCTCAACCTTCACATCCTCTGGTGGGATAGGAGGCAGAACTCGTGAAAGTCCCTTATCTGAGTTCATTGTAGTTGCAACGAGGAAGAAGATGAGCAACAAGAACGCGATATCGGCCTGAGAGTCGGCGCGAACTTCCGGTGTTTTTCTTGCATTTCCCATTATCTACCTCCTTATTTTAATGCGTCAGAAATTGCTGAATAGATAGCTGAAATGATTGCACCAGCACCTGCTACATATGCAACCAAGATACTTGCATCTGCGATGACTGTCTCACCACGCTCGAAGAATGTCTGATTACCGATATCGAGAATCTGATAGTCGTGACCGTTAGCGATAAAGTATGCACCCAAGATGATAGCAACAACTGCTACACCTGCGATAATAGTACCCTTAAGACCAGTAGGCTTCTGGATCAAGTCCCAAATTGCAGCAAAAACAGCTACTACAATAGCAACACCAGCGATGATATAACCCCAAACAAGAAGGCTACCAACAGCTGTAGCGTTATCTACTGTTGGATCCTCAGGCGTAGTAAAGATAGCCCAAGCAACCAATGCAACGCAAACTGCAATTAGGATGGGTGACAAATATTTAATAAATTTTCCCATTTTAATTGAAATACTTTAAAGGTCTTAATTACTTCTTGTATGCAGTCAAGATGTCAACCAAAGTGATTGAAGCATCCTCCATTGTGTTAACCAAAGCATCGATCTTTGTAACAACATAGTTGTAGAACAACTGGAGAATAACCGCAGCGATAAGACCCATCAAAGTTGTCAACAACGCAACCTTAATACCACCTGCTACGATAGTTGGAGAGATATCACCTGCAGCCTGAATCTGGTCGAACGCACCGATCATACCTACTACAGTACCCATGAAACCCAACATTGGAGACAAAGCGATGAACAAACCGATCCAAGTCAAACCTGACTCCAACTGACCTGTCTGAACTGAACCGTAAGAAACAACAGCCTTCTCAACTGCGTCAAGACCCTGATCCATACGATCCAAACCCTGATAGTAGATAGAAGCAACAGGACCACGTGTGTTACGGCAAAGATCCTTAGCAGCCTCAACACCCTTCTCGTTCAAAGTCTTCTCGAACTCCTCAACGAACTTCTTAGTGTTGATGTTAGAGAATGCCAAGTAGAGCATACGCTCGATAGCGATAGCAAGACCGATTACCAAGCAAACCAATACGGGCATCATCCAACCCCAACCACCCTCGAGGAACTTCTGCATCAAAACCTGGTGCAAAGTGTCACCTGCGAGCTCAGTCTCAGCTGCTGCTGCAGCAGCGTCCTGTGCAAATGCGCTTACAGTGCCAAGAGTAGCAACTGCCAAAAACATAAGATTTTTTTTCATAACTGTTTTTAATAAAGTTTAATTAATGTTTGTTATTTAGTTATTTCGTTAAATTTTCTAAAATTTTCTTCTCTTCTTCCGCTTTATGTGGCTCAAAATGCACTGCACAAGCCAAAACCGCCCTCGACACCCGTCAAGGATAGTAAACTCCCGTAATGCACTTCTTCACACATAACAATCTACATTTCAACGCATTACACCCAAAACCCCCACTCTGAAAGTTCTCGGATACCGTTTTAGCAGACTTTTCGGACCGAAATATACGAATTATTTTTTTATCAAACAAGTGCCGAAAGCGTAAATTCTCCACGAATTGGCATTTTCATCAGCTCCACAGACTCCTCCAAGGTCAGATTTTGCCCCAAAACATACATCAATTTGGTGATTGCAGCCTCGGTTGTCATATCATATCCCGACAAGACGCCTGCCGCTTGCAGACGCAATCCTGTCTCATATAATTGCATCTCCACAGAGCCATTATCACACTGCGTCACATTCATCACCACTACCCCTCTTTCGACTGTCTCACGCATCAAACGAAGGAACCACTCCGAGGTCGGAGCATTGCCCGCGCCATAGGTCTCAAGCACCACTCCTCGCAACCCCTCAACGGCCAAAATCGCACGCAAGGTATATTCGCCTATACCAGGGAAAAGTTTAATGATAGCCACTCCCTCGTTCATCATGGTGGCCACCCTGAGAGGCTCTGCAACGCCCTTTGCTGAGCTGATAAGAGGCTCATTATATGAGATTTTTACCCCCACCTCAGCCAATGCTGGAAAGTTAGGCGAAGAGAAGGCATCCAACTCCTCGGCACTCATCTTATGGGTACGGTTGCCACGATAGAGACAACTATGGAACAAGAGCGAAACCTCTGGCACCATCGGCTCTCCATCGGCTCGGCGAGCTCCTGCAATCTCGATAGCCGTAATCAGATTCTCACGCCCATCGGTACGCAGACGACCAATAGGGATCTGACTTCCGGTAAAAACCACAGGCTTAGCCAAATTCTCAAGCATAAAACTCAGTGCCGAAGCCGAGTATGACATGGTGTCCGTTCCGTGCAAGACCACAAAACCATCATATCGCTCATAATTGGAGCGTATCACCTCTGCCATCGCCACCCAATCGGAAGGTTGCATATTGGATGAGTCGATTAGTTTAGGCATGGTGTGCACATCAATATCAACCGACAAATATTTCAAAGCGGGGAACTCCTCATATATCCCACCGAAATCGAACGGAACGAGAGCACCCGTCTGCTGATCTATACGCATACCGATGGTACCGCCCGTATAGATAATCAGTATCGAGGAACGGCGCGAGGCTGATGCCACACTCCAAACAGAACTCCTTTGCATAAACGTTTTACCTATTTAAATAACAATAATTACTATACAATACCCATTTCACCTCACGCGAGAAAAACTCTTCGGGCGTTATGGCTGGTCACCTCAGCCACCTCCTCGGCCGAGATACCCTTTAACTGAGCCACCTTTTCGCACACATGAGCCACATAGGCCGACTCGTTTCGCTCTCCACGATGAGGCACAGGCGTAAGATATGGACAATCGGTCTCCAAAACAATATCCTCCAGCTCCATCTGAGCTACTACATCCGCCAAAGCCGCCTTTTTGAAGGTCACCACGCCGCCAATGCCAAACAAAAAATCACCACACGCCTTCAGCCTGCGATAGCACTCCACCCCCTCAGAAAAGGCATGCAACACCCCTCTAAGGCGTTGCCCCAAGCCCCTTGCGCGCTCACTCTCAGCCTCCAAAATCTCGCACATATCATCCCACGCCGCGCGCGTATGTATCGCCACAGGCATATCCAAGCGTGCTGCCAAACGACACTGCTCCACGAAGGCTTCCCGCTGCTCTGAGACAAAATCCTGACTCCAATAATAATCTAATCCTATCTCTCCTACGGCGCAGAACTTCACCCCCGCAGGTGGCTCCGCGAGCAACTCTTCGACAAGCCTTAGCTCCTTGCGCCACTGAGGATTATCATTCACCGATGTTGGGTGCAAGCCCATCATCGGGATGCAGTATTGGGGATATTGACCAACCAAGTCAAACAATCGCCCATGACTCTCAGAGTCGATAGCTGGCAAAAGCAGAGCCTCCACGCCCGCCTCCATAGCTCTGGCTACGGCTTCGGCTCTATCACCATCAAACTCCTCAGCATAGAGATGAGAATGTGTATCTATGAGTTTCATACCTATATTATCTTTTCATATCGCTTGCCCGCAAGGGGTTGTATCGCCCCCGAAAGCTCCAAGCACATCAACATATAACTCAAATCTCCCAACGACATTCCGCTACGTAATTGCAGTTGGTCGATGGTCAGCGGATCGGAGTCAAAATACTCCAAAAATCTCTGCTCCGCCTCGCTTAATGGCGACTCGGCCTGAGCATGCTCAGCAGGCTCCTCCACACCTAA
>JAFOZN010000244.1 GCA_017391185.1 Alistipes sp.
TAAGGCTCGCGAGTCACACTCTATCATCAAGGAGTTGTCGGCTGAGGAGAAGGCTGAGGGCTTTGAGCTTTTGTTCGATGGTAAGAATATGGACTCTTGGACAGGTAACTTGGACGCTTACCAGCCAGTTGACGGCTACATGTACGTTACAGCTGCTTACGGCTCAACAGGTAACCTCTACACCAAGAAGGAGTACGCTGACTTCGTTCTTCGTTTCGAGTTCTGCTTCGACCGCGAGGGCGTAAACAACGGTATCGGTATCCGCACTCCTATGGGTGTTGACGCAGCTTACCACGGTATGGAGATTCAGGTATTGCACCACGATGCTCCTATCTACGCTGGTTTGCGCGAGTATCAGGTACACGGCTCAGTATATGGTATCATCCCTGCTAAGCGTATCAAGTGGGGCGCACTCGGCGAGTGGCACTCTGAGGAGATCCGCATCAAGGGCGACAACATCAAGGTTACGGTTGATGGCGAGGTTATCCTTGAGGGTAACATCCGCAAGGCTTGTAAGGGCCACAACGTAAATCCTAAGGGCGAGGGTCCTAACCCTTACACAGTTGACCACTTGAACCACCCAGGTCTCTTCAACAAGAAGGGCCACATCGGTTTGCTCGGTCACGGCGAGGGTATCAAGTACCGCAACATCCGCGTAAAGGAGTTGTAATACTTCCCATAGATAGGGATTTATACCTTATATAATATACTGCTCGACTCGTTTGGGTCGAGTAGTATTTTTTTATTCAAGATTGGGATTTTAAGAGAGAGGAAAGATGAAAGAGGAAAGATGAGAGATGAAAAATGAGAGATGAAAAATGAAAGATGAAAGACGAGAGAGGGAAGAGGGAAGGAGAGAGGGGAGAGGGGAAAGGAAACACGTCATTCGACCGAAGAACATTTATGTTTTGAGGATTAATCCGACACAAGGTCGGCTTTTCCTCCTCGCGGCTCGGCAAAGTGTGCAAGCACTCTCTGCTCTCAGAACATGCCGTTAGAGATTCCAACCGAAGCTGCGAAGCGCGAGCAAAAGCCTATTTTGCGAGAAAAGATAAGAAAAAATAACATTTTTTGCATTTTTTTTGTGAAAAAGTTTGCAGAGTAAAAAAAATGCTCTATATTTGCACCATCGAAATACAACGGTGGATTCATCTAAGGGCTAGGATACATGCCTCTCACGCATGACATAGGGGTTCGAATCCCCTATCCACTACAAAAGGCGCTGATAATCAGCGCCTTATTTTTTTTCTTAGCCATTTTTACAGCCACTTTGCCGCTGAATCGAAAAAATCAAAAAACAAAAAATTCATAACCATAGTCCAGAAAGCGTACAGAACCTCTGTGTGAGGCGTTTTCGCAGAGATAAAATTGCAGGTATCGTAGAATTTTCATAATTTTACGATACATTTTTATATAGATATCAAAATGAGGAAAATATCCTTGATAACATTAGCCCTTGTAGCACTCCTCTTAGGCTCTTGCCAAAGCCAGAGCCACTATCAGATGCGTGGTGTGGTGCTTAACACCGTTGATCTTTCAACTGTGGATTGGGCCAAAAAGGCGCATGAGGCAGGTATCAACACCATCGGCACACATATGTACCCTGGGGAGGTGGTCGAATTCCTCCAAACCGAGAAGGGAAAGCAATTCATGGCCGACTGTCGCCGCTATGGCATAGAGGTGGAGCATCAGTTGCACTCTATGGCCGAGCTTCTGCCAAGAGAGCTCTTCGCCGAGGACAGCACCATGTTCCGCATGGACGAGGAGGGTAAGCGCGTGGGCGACTGGAATTGCTGCGTAGCATCGGAAAAGGCGTTGGAGATTATAGCTCAAAATGCTATAAAGTATGCCAAATTGCTCCCCTCGACCAACCACCGCTACTATTTCTGGTTGGACGATGGCAAACCCACATGTCTTTGCCCCAAGTGCCGAGAGCTTCTGCCCAGCGAGCAGGCTCTCTTGATTGAAAATCGTATCATACGCGCCTTGCGCGAGATAGATCCCGAAGCGAAATTGGCGCACCTCTCGTATGCCAACTCCATAGAAGCTCCACGCAAGGTGAAGCCTGAGGAGGGTATCTTTTTGGAGTTTGCGCCCATCATGCGCTCATGGGAGAAGCCTCTTGCCGACACCTCAGCGGAGGATCGTGGCATGTCCCACGCCGACAACCTAAAATACCTAAAGCAAAATTTGGAGGTCTTCTCGGCTGAGGATGCTGTGGTGCTGGAGTATTGGTTGGATGTTTCGCTCTTCAGCGGCTGGAAGAAGCCTGCCGTGAAGCTCCCATGGCGAAGGGATGTATTCCTCTCGGATATAGACACCTATGCCAAATTGGGCATCCGCAACATCACCTCGTTTGCCGTATATATGGATTCAGATTACTTCGAGGCCTATCCTGAAGCAGAGTATCTCAAGGAGTATGCCGATGGATTGAAAGAGTATAAAACACAAAAATAGATATAGTTATGCAACATTTCGATAGCGATTATATGGAGGGTATGCACCCTCGAATCTTGGAGCGACTGCTCCAGACCAATATGCTCAAAAGCACGGGCTACGGCTGTGATGAGTTTTGTGCTTCGGCACGCGAGAAGATTCTCAAGGCGTGTGATGCGCCCGATGGCGAGGTTCACTTCTTGGTGGGCGGTACACAGACCAACGCCACAGTGATTCGCGCCCTGCTCCGCCCCTATGAGGGTGTCTTGGCAGCTCAGACAGGCCATATCGCCGTACATGAGTCGGGAGCTATCGAGGCTACGGGACACAAGGTGATATGTCTGCCCCACAAGGAGGGTAAAATCTCGGCTGAGGCGGTGGATGAGTATATCACGGCATTCAAGGCTGACGAGAGCTGGGAGCATATGGTCTATCCTGGCATGGTCTATATCTCACAACCTACGGAGTACGGCACCATCTATTCGCTCAAGGAGTTGGAGGCTCTGAGCGCGGTGTGTCGCAAGTGGCAGATTCCACTCTTCTGCGATGGCGCACGCATGGGTTATGCCTTGGCGTGTGAGGAGTGTGATGTGACGCTTGCCGACTTGGCTCGCCTGTGTGATGTCTTCTATATCGGTGGCACAAAGGTGGGAGCTATGTTTGGAGAGGCTGTGGTGATTCGCAAGAAGGATTCTATTCCTCATTTCTTCTCCATCATCAAGCTCAGCGGAGCGTTACTTGCCAAAGGACGTATGCTCGGCATACAGTTCGATGAGCTCTTTACCGACAACCTATACTTCGATATTGCTCGCCACGCCATAGAGATGGCAAAACGCCTGAGAGAGGGGTTACTCCAGAAGGGTTACACGCTCTACAAGGAGTCGCCTACGAATCAGATTTTCGTGGTGCTGGACAAGCAGCAGGAGGAGCGTATGCGTGAAGTGACCACCTTCAGCGAGTGGGAGCGATTATCGGATGGCCGTTTGGTGGTACGTCTTGCCACCAGCTGGGCAACCAAAGAGGAGGATGTAGAGGAGCTGATAGAAGCAGTGTAATTCAAAATTAAAAATTGCGAGTGCTGAAGAAGATAAAAAAGAAATAAATAACCATAAAAGACCTAAGACTATGAATAAATTGTGGATGTTGATGGTGGCGATGATGTTATCGGTGACGTTATCTGCCGCAGAGAGCGAGAAAAAAGCTGAAGTAAAGGTGGATGGTGTGACTACCCAAATCACCTTCTACTCGCCCGAAATCGTGCGCGTAGTGAAATTCCCAGAGGGAGCCACTTGGCATAATCGCCAAAGTCTGGTGGTAACGCTTGCCCCAGAGCAAAATCTGAAAATCTCTCGTAAGGAGAATGCCACCTCTATCACGCTGAGCAGCAATGCGCTGAGCGTAGTGGTGGATAAGAAGAGTGGCTTGGTGCAGTTCCTCCAAAAAGGTAAAAACCTCTTGAAGGAGAGTGCCTACGACTTCAAACTCCGCGAGAATGGTGAGGACAAGGGCAGTTTCCGCACCATGGTACGCTACCAGCTCGATAAGGATGAGCCAA
>JAFOZN010000245.1 GCA_017391185.1 Alistipes sp.
GAGTTGTTAGAGGAAAATTATCCTCTATATATTGTATTTGTTCTAATTTATTCATCGTGATAACTCACATTTTAATTACCTTAGCTTGCACCGATTTTGCGGAATTTATTACCTATATATTACTATATAGGAGCGCAATATTTTACGCCTCGGCATTTCAATGCACAAACATCTTTTTTCAATAATTCACATATTTCTACATAATGAAATCATTTATAGTGTTCTGTAGTAAACACTGGAAAACTTTCTTCTACAAAAGATCTACCATTTTCCTCTTTTGCTACAGGAAGTCTATAGAAATTTAAAAAGAAATAAAAATCCCCAGGAATTCTATAGCCATTTACTTCATATCCTTCTCTACATCTACGTTTCTGCTCTTCTCAAAAATCAATATAAGGTTTACTATCTTTTGAATATGCAGAATACTGACCAGTAGTTTCATAAAGAATTGCAGCTTCTCTAAAAGGCGTCGGATCAAAATCTAATCCATCCTTATCATTAATGGGTTTATATCCTGTTAATTCATAACTACACAATGGATCGAAAAATGTAATTTCATCTTCTAAAACAAAATCTCATAATCCGTCTCGATGCTTAGGTTCTTCTTGTTCAGGCAAAATCTCTTTGACTTCTTCTTGAAAATTAAATAATTCATTAATTAATTCCTGTTCATTAACAATTTCCTTAACCTTCGGTTTCATCGATTCCTTTATTTCAGCATATTGTTCTTTAACAGGTTTATATGACTTATTTTCTTTTTTAGCCTTTAACCGCTCAGTCATCTTAGCTTGCGTTTTGGCTAATTTTTCTTCAATTGGATTTTTCTTAGCCATAACTAATCATCATAAGATACCTCTCTGTCTCCTTTTATGCTCTTTTTATTATCAAGGAGGTCTTTTTTATACATCTCTTCAAGGTCACGCAATCTATCCATCATAACTCCTATAGAACCTAAGTTATCCAAAATATCTTTACCTTTTCATATAGGTTTATTAGTCAAAGGATCACGTTCATCTAAATCAATATTGTCAAGAAATATTCTTAACTTTTCTAGAGCTCTGAAGCCAGCCTTAAGTCTGAGCAGGTGTAGTATCCTTAGAAGAGAGACCGTAGCGACCACCGATGATCAATGGCTGATTCTCCTTGCCATAGAACATATCCTTCACGTCAAGATACAAAGGCTCGCCATTTGCTCCTGGCTCCTTGGTACGATCCAAAACGCAGATGCGCTTTACTGAAGCTGGAACTGCATCGAAGAAATACTTCTCTGAGAATGGACGGTAGAGGTGAACTGTGATAAGACCAACCTTCTTACCCTGAGTTGCCAAGTAGTCGATACACTCCTTGATAGTCTCGTTTACAGAACCCATAGCAACGATTACATGCTCAGCATCCTCTGCACCGTAGTATGTGAATGGCTTGTATGTACGGCCTGTGATATCAGAGATCTTAGCCATAGCATCAGCAACCATATCAGGCACCGCATTGTAGAACTTATTAGAAGCCTCGCGAGTCTGGAAGTAGATATCTGGGTTCTGAGCTGTACCACGAGTTACAGGGTGCTCTGGGTTAAGAGCTGCAGCGCGGAATGCCTTCAACGCATCGCGATCCATCATTGCTGTGAGTGAAGCATCGTCAATAACCTCAATCTTCTGAATCTCGTGTGAAGTACGGAATCCATCGAAGAAGTGGAGGAATGGGATACGAGCCTTAAGAGCTACGATGTGAGCAACACCGGCCAAATCCATAACCTCCTGAACAGAAGATGTAGCAAGCATAGCGAAACCAGTCTGGCGTGTAGCCATTACATCCTGATGATCACCGAAGATAGACAATGACTGAGCTGCCAAAGCACGAGCTGATACGTGGAATACTCCTGGGAGCAACTCACCAGCGATCTTATACATGTTAGGGATCATCAACAAAAGTCCCTGAGAGGCTGTAAATGTAGATGTCAAAGCACCACTCTGCAATGAGCCATGAACGGCACCTGCAGCACCCGCCTCAGACTGCATCTCTACGACCTTTACGGTCTCGCCAAACATGTTCTTCATGCCCTGTGCGGCCCACTCATCAACATACTCTGCCATAGTTGATGATGGTGTGATAGGATAAATAGCCGCTACCTCAGAGAATTTGTAGGCGATATGCGCAGCAGCGTAATTACCATCACATGTGATAAATTTCTTTTCTGACATAATTAGTTATTTTTGAATTTTAAGTTATTTCGGTTGTAAATCAGATGCAAGATAGCATTACTTTGCAACTCCTATCCGACAAAGTTAGGCATTTGATTCAAAAAATCATAGTTTTTTCGATGTTAATATTTTCACAAATGTAGCTTTTAACATTATTATCCAATAAATTCCACCTATGAGCAAAAAAAACTATCTTGGCATATTAGATATTCAACTATTCAAATATTCAAAAAAAGTACATATTTTTGCACAACAACATATTTTATGTGGTAGATAACAATTAATATGATAAAATACGATATAACTACACTCAGTAACGGTCTTACCGTCATTGCCAACCATGACTATGCTTCGCAGATGGCAGCGGTAAACATCCTCTACAAGGTGGGCGCACGCAACGAACAGCCTCATTGTACGGGATTGGCACATCTCTTTGAGCATCTCATGTTCAGAGGCACTCACCAAATCCCCGACTTCGACACCCCCGTACAGATGGCGTGTGGCGAAAACAACGCCTTTACCAACAATGATTATACTGATTTCTACATAACACTACCTAAAGAGAATATCGAGACTGCATTTTGGTTGGAGAGTGACCGTATGACAGGGCTTAATCTCTCTGAGGAGGCCTGCCAGATAGAGAAACGCGTGGTGATAGAGGAGTTCCGCCAACGCTATCTGAATCAACCATACGGCGATACAAATATGCTTCTGCGCGCTATGGCATATAAGGTTCACCCCTACCGTTGGGCTACAATCGGCATGAGTCCCGACCATATCGAGAAGGCTTCGATAGAGGAGATTCACGATTTTTATCGCCGTTTCTACCACCCGTCAAATGCCATACTTTCGGTATCGGGCGACATTCCAAGCCAAGAGGTTTTCCGTTTGGCCGAGAAGTGGTTTGGTTCAATAGAGGATCCCAAATATGAGATCAGACCAATCCCTCAAGAGCCAGAGCAAAAAGAGGCTCGCCGTGAGGTGGTCGAAAGAGATGTTCCTGCCACAAATATCACCATAGCATTCCACATGGGAGATCGCCTATCGAAGGAGTTTTTCTTAGGCGACATCACATCTGACCTACTCGCGGGAGGTGATTCGGCAAGATTATACGACAGACTCATCAAACAACGCTCACTCTTCGCTACGGTCAATGCCTATATATCGGGAGACGTGGATGAGGGTATGTTTATCTTCACCTGCCAACTTTTGCCTACCACCTCAGAAGATGAGGCCGAGCAAGCTATATGGAAAGAGATCGAGGATCTTCAGAGGGGCAACATAAGTGATTACGAATTGGAAAAGGTCAAAAACAAGTTTGAGGCCAATACCCTGTTCGGAGAACTTAACGTGATGAACAAGGCTATGAATTTGGGCTATTACTCGATGATTGGCGATCTCTCGCTGATAAATCGAGAGGTAGATATATATCGCTCTTTGAGCAAGGATGATATCGCTCGATTCTCTCAGAACATCTTCCGCAAGGAGAACTCCTCAACACTTATTTACCGTGCAAAGAACAGATAATATGCAACAGCCAGAACTTACCATACCCTCGAAGATAAATGTTCCGTTATCGGCTCTACATAAAAGCCGTAACGGAGTAAACATACATGTAATCAACACCCCAGAATATGAGGTTGTCCGCGTGTCGTTTGTATTCCACGCTGGTACACGCTCTCAGTCTCACCCATTTGTAGCTTCAGCTACGGCTAATATGCTCGCCGAGGGTAGCCGAGATTACACCTCACAGCAGTTAGCCGAGAAGTTGGATTACTATGGATCGTATTTCGATGTAAACATAGACCGCGATTACGCCTATATCACATTCTGCTCGTTGAAGAAATTTTTCGCTCAGACATCAGAGGTCATTGAGCAGATCATCCTCCACCCCACATTCCCCGACAAGGAGGTTGCAACATATTGCGCCAAGCGCCGTCAGCAACTCACTATCGAGAGACGCAAGGTAGAGACTCGTGCCCGCGAGAAGTTTGCACAAGCTATATTCGGTGAGGAACATCCCTATGGTATATCATACGATGAGAAGGAGTACGACACTATAACACGATGCCAGATTGAAGATCACTATCGCAGACTATATACAGCCCAAAACTGTATGATTGTATGTAGTGGTAGTATTTCGGATGAGGTATTGCAACAAATCACCGCCATAGCCGAGCAGATACAATCTTCATCGGAGACTTTTGATGACAAGATCCCATCATTCCACACCACTCACTCGGAGATTGTTAAACACGATGGCGCATTGCAGTCCTCGATCCGTATGGGACGTCTGCTTTTTCCTCGCACACACGCCGATTTTATACCTATGCAGGTGCTTGCCACTATCCTCGGAGGATATTTCGGATCACGCCTGATGCAGAATCTCAGAGAGCGCAACGGCTTTACTTATGGAGTTTTCTCAGCGATGGTCAACTTCCAACATACGGGATACCTCGCCATAGCCACACAAGTGGGCAAAGAGGTTACCCAAGAGGCTTTAGAGCAGATTGCTTATGAGATTGATATTTTGCGCAATGAGAAGGTCGATGAGGAGGAGCTTCTGCTTGTCAAAAACATCATGGCAGGCGAGATGATGCGCATACTCGATGGGCCGTTTGGTATAGCAGATGTAGCGACAGAGAATATTTTGTGTGGCTTTGACAATCGTCACATACAACATAACTTGGAACGCATACGCCAAACCACACCCGAAGAGATACTATCACTGGCTCAGAAATATCTCGACCCGAAGGATTTGGTGACGGTAGTTGTGGGAGATATCGAATAATAAAAAATCGTAGTGCGCTGTGCACTACGATTTTTTATTCTCTGCTACCCAATTTGTCAACTCCACAAAATCCGCTACCGACAACTGCTCAGCTCTCTGGGTAAAGAAGCGATGCTCTGCCCCACCGAAATCTCCAAATTGACTCTTGAGCGAGTTGCGTATCATCTTACGTCTTTGTCCAAACGAAGCCTTCACAACTTTGACAAACAAGAGCTCATCACAACCCAAGCGCTCCACACTATTACGCTTGAGGCGGATAACTGCACTCTTGACTTTGGGCGGAGGATTAAAGACCTTCTCGCTGACGGTAAAAAGATACTCTATATCATACCACGCCTGCAACAAGACGCTCAAAATTCCATACTCCCTCGATCCCGGTGGCTCGGCAATACGCACCGCAACCTCCTTCTGGATCATGCCCACACATTCGGGAATAATATCGCGATTCTCTATAACCTTGAAGAAGATCTGCGAAGAGATATTATATGGGAAATTACCAATCACCTTCAAACTCTCGCCAAAACTCTCCTTAAGATTCATATTAAGAAAATCACCCTCGATGAGTCTTGGTGAAAAATCGGGATAATGCTCATGCAGATACTCAATACTCTCGGTGTCGATATCCACTCCGTAGGTCACAATATCCTCACGCTGCAAGAGATATTGTGTAAGTACACCCATACCGCAACCAACCTCCAACACCTTATCGGGAGACTCCGTGCTACCCCCAGAGAGAGAGTTGCAAATCTTCTGTGCGATATTAAGGTCGGTCAAAAAGTGCTGACCTAATGCCTTTTTTGCTCTGACTTGATTCATAGCGCAAAGATAGTATTTTTTGTCGGATTCGCTCAACTATGACGCAAGGAAAATAAAAAACTACCTCCAATCCCACGATGGATGCGCAGGATCGGCTGCTGTCAAGGCTTCGTCAAGCGAGAGCCCCAAGGCTTTTGCAACACCCTCGCCGTAGGATGGATCGGCACGGTGGCAATTACGAATGTGACGTTGCTTGATAAATAGTTCTGCATCGCCCATTGCGCGAGCCGTATTTTCGCAAGTTGCCTTTTGATCTTCTGCAGACATCAGTCGCCACAGCTTACCAGGCTGAGTATAGTAATCGCTATCAAGCTCACGTTCATCATAGTTATAAACCTCGCCATCCACCCTCAATGGTGGCTCTTTCAACATCGGCTGATCCTGCCACTCGCCGTAGCTATTAGGCTCGTAGCCTATCGTGCGACCTGCGTTGTCATCCGTACGCATCTGTCCATCACGATGGTACGAGTGATATGGGCAACGAGGCTTGTTAATAGGAATCAAATGGTGATTTACACCCAAGCGATAGCGTTGTGCATCGCCATAGGAGAACAATCGCCCCTGCAACATCTTATCGGGAGAAAAGCCAATACCATCAATGATATTCATCGGATTGAAAGCCGCTTGCTCGGTCTCGGCATAAAAGTTTTCGGGGTTGCGGTTAAGTTCCAAAATGCCGACATCGTGTAGCGGGAAGTCACCATGATACCACACCTTCGTAAGGTCAAACGGATTGATGTGATATTTGCGAGCCTCCTCCTCGCTCATCAACTGCACCTGCATTTGCCAACGTGGATAATCCCCACGCTCAATAGCCTCAAACAAATCTCGCTGGTGCGACTCACGATCTTTGGCGATCACAGCCTCGGCTTCGGCATCAGTCCAATTCTTTATGCCCTGCAAGGTGCGCAGATGGAACTTCACCCAAGTGCGGCGATTATTGGCGTCAATAAAACTATAAGTATGACTACCAAAGCCGTGCATATGGCGAAACGAGGCAGGAATTCCACGAGGCGACATCGTGATCGTTATCTGATGTAACGCTTCGGGCAGGAGTGTCCAAAAGTCCCAATTGCTATTCGCTGAGCGCATACCAGTACGTGGGTCACGCTTGATGGCGTGGTTCAGATCGGGAAATTTCAGCGGATCACGCAAAAAGAAGACGGGCGTATTGTTACCTACCAAGTCCCAATTACCAGTATCGGTATAAAACTTCATCGCAAAACCACGAATATCGCGTTCGGCATCGGCCGCACCACGTTCGCCCGCCACGGTCGAGAAACGCACGAAACAAGGGGTCTGCTTGCCAACCTCAGAAAAAATAGAGGCACGTGTATAGGCCGAGATATCATGCGTTACGGTGAATGTACCGTAGGCACCTGAGCCTTTGGCATGCATACGTCTTTCGGGAATCACCTCACGATCGAAATGCGCTAATTTCTCGATGTACCAAGGATCTTGCAATGTCACAGGCCCACGAACACCTGCCGTCTGCGTATTTTGGTTATCGGCAATAGGACGACCATTCTCCGCAGTCAAATGTTTTTTGTCATTCTGCTTCATAACGGAAATTTTGTAAGAATTTATTATCATATTCTCTTATTCCCAAAACTATGCCATGAGCTTTCAAGTTTTTTTTGAAGCACGAATTAAATGGAAGATTCTAAAAGTAGAAATGAGCTATAATTTCTATGGGCTATTGTACAAAACTTATAATTATCTTCGTGCAAAGATGTAATAGCAACTTTCAGAATCCTCCAAACAAGTGATTTATATTAAATCTTACAATGCCTACTTTTATTGATAATGATAATCTTTAAATATATCTATTTCCAAAATAATCAAGAGATGGTCC
>JAFOZN010000246.1 GCA_017391185.1 Alistipes sp.
AGCTGGAGAGAAAATGTAGTAATTACCATTGTATTTATAGAACTTGGTACCTTCGATTGTAGGCTGGGTCTCATGTCCGTCATATACGATACGTTGAGGTGCTTAATCTGGTATGGTGACTCATAATTCAGTTGATGGATGTATCTACTCTGCTCGCCAGTGCTTTTGTTGTCGGCATGAGAACAATATAGCATATCAACTCTCTCTGCACGTTGCAGGAGTCGGTAAAAATAATACGCATATACGCCCTCGTGATGCTCAGGCGTAGGCATGCCGTATGCAGCTTTGAGGTTGTATGGGATAAATGATGTTGCACCCGTCAGATTGCCTGGGAAGTTGTCATCATTCATCGAGAGTATTATCACATTCTTAAAGTCAAGATTTCTCGTCTCCAAGATTCCCATCACCTGCAACCCTTGTAAAGGCTCACCGCTGAATGGGATTCTCAGGGTCTGTAGATGGCGTCTTAAGAGCGATGTGTAAATGGGTATCGTCAGCTCTATATTGCAACTCTTTATACAATTGTCGAGCGAAGATATTTGCTCGGCAATAAGCGATAGATAGGAGAGTTTGAGCGACTTTTCATCACTTTCGATAACTGATTTGGCAAGATAATCAAAGACCTCAAGTAGATATTTAGATAACTCTATATAATTGCTTGATAGAGAGAATATCTTATCGAGCAATTCGTTGTCCTTAAAGAAGCTCTCTTTGACTCGAATCATTCTGCCGTCAATAATCTCATTTCGCTTCTTGTGAGCTATTTCTCCTATGGCTTCAATGATGTATGGATGTGAGAGAAGTCCGCATGCATCGACATGATAGAAATTGTTTCCCTCTTGCGATTTGCGACTACTTTTCTGCAACTCAAATAATCTCTCCAAGAATGAATATGCGGTTGTCTGTAAGATAGGATAGCCCATCGTTACATTGATTCTATCGCCAATTTCGGCTGGTAGAGAGTGCAGCAGTGGCATCAGTAACGACTCATCGGTAAGTACACTTGCCGTCTCCTTGTCGATCTTGAAATCTCCCTTTTCGGATCCCTGCTTTGCTGCTATCTCTCGTAATAGGGTGTTTACATATTTACACTGTACGACATTCGAGACGCATGATATGGCTTGTATCTCCTTGTTGATATTTAGGAAGTTATCATGGGTTATATCATCTGTTGCTTTAAATGAAGAGAGATTCTCTCTTAAGAATTTTCCCGCCTCTTGATTTTTATTCTCGATGTAGTATGTGTCATAATCCCAAATGAATTCACACTCACTGTTGTTCTCAAGAAATTTTAGCACCCTACGCTCACACTCCGATAGAGCATTGAATCCTACAAAAACATAGTGGCGAGAGCAGTCGGGAGAACTCACTCCTTGCGCTATATTCTCTACAGCCGAACGGTATATCATACCCGTGTAGGCTTGTCCTATGATAGAGAGCTGCTCTTTGAATGAGTGGTATATGGGTTTTAGGCTCTGCCATATGGATATGAACTCCTCCTTCTCTTTAGAGAGTGGAGTGGTCTTGAAATGGCTCCAGAACGATTGTATGATCTGGATCATTTCTGGCGTAAGGTATGATGTATCGGCCTCTAACTCCTTTAGATCGCTCAGATTGCAGAATAACATATCTGCATCGATCATATATTTGTCAATCAGGTCGAAGTCCGATAGTAGTATCTCACCCCAGAAGTAGAATTTGTCGAAAGTCTCCTCTGTGTGATGTTTCTTGTATATGTTATATAACTCTGTGATCAGAAATAGTTTGTCACATGGCTTGATATCTGCCGCCTCGGACATAATATCATCCATCGTCATGTAGTTTGGTTGCCATATTGGTCGCTCTATCAGTTTTGATAGAGCTTCCGAAAAGAATAATCTGGCACGCTGCGAAGGGAAAATTATCGTAAGTTTCGATATGTTGTTTCCATATCTTCTATATAGCTTCTCTGCAACCTCTTCGATGAAAGTTTTTCTGGACATAATGAATTCATTTTGCTACGAAGTTAGCAAAATAAAGTTGTTTTTAAGAATATTATGCGCGGAATTTTACTCGTCTTAGTCAAATGATTGCATACCCGATTGAGCAATACGCATTATGCGTTGATACTCAACAGGCGAAAGCTCCATGTAGAAATAGTGGATAGGATCAATCCTTAAATCATTGTATCGCACCTCGTAGTGTAGGTGTGGAGCCAAAGAAAGACCTGAGTTACCCGAAAGAGCAATGATATCTCCCCTTTGCACCTTCTGTCCTCTGCGTACACCCACACTCAACAGGTGGCTATACGATGTTTTGTAGCCATTGCCGTGATCTATGATGATGGTCTTTCCCAATGTAGAACTCTTATCAGAAATCTCCTTTACAACACCATCTGCTGTGGCAAAAACGCTCGATCCTTCGGCTACCGTATAGTCCACGCCTTGATGCGATTTTAGGGTGCGGTAAAATGGGTTCAATATCGTTCCGTAACCAGCGGTAAGTAGTGTTAATTGCTGGTTGAGTACAGGTTGGATGGATGGAATGTTTTTGCTCTTTTCTCCCAAATTGTCACCCAATTCCTTGATGCGTTTCCATGAGTTTTCTAGCTCGTCTGCTCGTTGGCTTAAATCACTGATTTTCTGCTCTAAATCCGATGCTAATTGACTCTTTGATTTAGATACATTCTTCTCATATAGTGCCACTCGCTCCTCGCTCTGTTCTACATCCAAATCGTACGGGTCGGCTTCGAATAGAGTGCGGAAAACTCCCTTCTCGCGTGCGGTGATATTATCAAGTACCATCTCCAATGAATCGTATCTTTCCGAGAGCCGATTATACTCTTCTTTTAGCAACTTTGTCGATTGGCGAATCTTGTGTTCGTAGGGTGTATCGAAGAGTAGCGAAAACGAGAAGTAATAGATAATGATGACGGCCACCCATGCGAATAGGCGGATAAAGAATCTTACGACTCTTTGTCTGCGTGTCCTTCTCTTTTTTGTCTCTGTGTTATTGCTCGTCATACTCTACGCTATGTTACACATTATTCAGCCTCATAGTTCTCATCCTGAATCTGACTCATCAAACTCTTATATGCCTCGGCAGACATATTTCTATCAAAGTAGTTGATCGGATTGACATGGCTACGATTGTATATCACCTCATAGTGGAGGTGTGGTGAGGTTGATACGCCCGTATTTCCCATGTCGGCAATGAGCTGTCCGCGGGAGATTTTGTCGCCCTCCTTGACATGTACTTTGTTCAGATGGGCATAACGTGTTTTATAACCAAATCCGTGATCTATAACTACTTGCGTACCATATCCATAACGTACTCTGGTGATGATTACTTCATCTACCGTGCCATCTCCCGTAGCGTATATCGGATCTCCGATTCTACCCGGCATATCCACTCCGCTATGGAATTTCCAACGCTTATATACGGGGTGGTTACGATAACCGAAGGCACCGATTTTATTACGCATCTTAGTGCGGTCGATAGGCCAAATGGCTGGCACCGATGTCGAGAACTTCTCTTTATCCTTCGAGAGAGATTGCAACTCATCGAGCGAGAGAGATTGCAGATAGAGACTACGTGCCAACTGATCCAACTCCATCCATGTCGATTGCATCATAGGGTAGTACTCGCTACTCTGCAATGAGGCGTACTTGGTCTGTTTGTAGGGGTTGTATATCCCCTCAATCGAGAGTGTATCCGATGAGAATAGCGGACGATATACGTTGTGATCCCTATACTTAATCTGATCTATTTGGCGCTGAGCAGCTCTGATACGACTCTGTAAAACCTCATATTTTAGTTGCGCCTCTCTGTTCTCTATGGCAAGCTGATAGGCTTTGGGTGTATAGAATAGAGATGAGAAGAGTAGGTTTACGATCGAGACGAGGATAAATCCTATCAATAGATTTCTGATGAGACGATACGAACGCACTCTGTGGATGAGGCTTCTGACCTCACCTTCGGTGGCTTTACGGTTGAAAAATCGTCTCATACTATATAAAATAAACTAATTATGGTGCAAATTTAGCGTAAAATGTGTAAATTTGCAATCTGTTACGAGATAATAAC
>JAFOZN010000247.1 GCA_017391185.1 Alistipes sp.
AAAGTGTTTGGCGGCCTTCTACCCTGCGCTTGCTGACTTGACAGGTTATCTGCATGGTCGTGGCGGAGGTTGGCCTCACGCATTCCGCAATGGTTATATGGCAACCAAGGAGCGAATCGAGACATCACGTTACTATGATGTGGCCAACTTTGCTCGCAAGGTTAATGTGCCAGTATTCTACTCCTACGGCTTCAACGATATGACTTGTTGCCCGACCTCAACAACTGCGGCCTACAACGCAATCCCTACTGCGGACAAGGAGCGTTGGATAATCCCAGAGATCGAACATTGGATCTATCCTGAGCAGAATACAGCTCGCTCGAAGTGGATGATGGAGCAGCTAAAGAAGATTAAATAAGCTGATGCAGTTATAATAAAAGAGGTTGTCCAACATTTTTTGAAGGACAACCTCTTTGCTTTGAAGTTGTATAAGAAGAGGGATTTTTAGGACTGCGAAGCCCTTAAAACCGCAGCATACTAAGCGTATGTGAGGATTCTAAGGGCGAGTGTGACGCCAAAATCACCTTCTGAGACAGCTTCTTTATATCCCTTTACGCGCTATCGCCCACGCCAGCCAATTATAGAACGCCAACACCTTGGGGCGCAACCATACAGGCAAAGAATTCAGAACACGCACCTTACGCATAAGTCGCCCCGACAAACGATTATAGGCAAAAAAAGTCAATGCTCGCTGAGCCTGAGCCGTACCGCCACGCGAAGACTCTATCAGGGCCTTGCCCAACGCCACTCGCGCCACATATTCGTTGCTTATATCCGATGCCGACTCTTCGTAGAGATCCTCCAACGAAAAGTTGCTCTCCTCAGGACGGAAAATCGTAGCCGAGCGATTCTCTGCCGCGCGAGAATATATGACCAAAGGTTTAGGCGAGAAGGCTACCTTCCCACTGCGTGCCACCTTTGTCCAGAGATATTGATCCTCACCCATGCGCATACCCTCAGGGAAACCGCCAAGCTCCAAGACCAACTCTCGCCTGAGAAGCGTTGCCGAAGGTATCATCACATATCGATGCATAGACTCCTCAAAAAAATCTACCTCACCCTCACTCTGAGGCGTATCTGCCACCACTTCTCGCACCCCATCATCCACCTTAAAGGCCGTAGCATAGGCTCCGCAATCGGGATAACGCTCGATCATACTTATTTGCTCCGAGAGATAATCCTCGCACCACCTATCATCGGCATCGAGCAAAGCTACCCACTCTCCGTGAGCCTCAGCAATGGCACGATTGCGGGCGGCACTTACGCCTTGGTTAGTTTGTGTGAAAAGCTTAATAAGAGGCGATTCCACACCTCGCACAACCTCCAAACTGCGATCCGTAGAGCCGTCATCCACGATGATGATCTCCATAGGCTGAGTCTTCTGCGCCAAAACGGAACGCAACGTGCGCTCCACTTCGGAGGCTTTGTTATATAGCGGTATGATAACAGAAATGGTAGTCATAGCGATCTTATAATTGCAAATGTAACTATATTTTATTAGTTTTGCAATAGAGAAACATTTAGCAAGATGCGTATTTCGGAGAAGATAATTTCAGCTATTAGGGATAGTTTCGACACAATGCTCTTTTTCGCCACGATGGTGGTAAAGGAGGATTTCCACAACTACATTAAACGCTCTGGGGCGATAGATATGGCTCGGAGCAAGTGTGTGGCGATTCTTGGCAATGGCCCTTCGCTAAAGAGAGAATTACCGCAACTCATCGCCCAGCGGGCGTGGGAAAAGAAGGATATCTTAGCGGTGAATTTCTTTGCCTTGAGCGAGGAGTTTGCGTTGATCAAGCCCAAGTATTATGTCATTTCCGACCCTATGTTTTTTCGCAAGGCAGGATACGGTGAGCGAGTACAAGAGCTCTATAAGGCTCTTGCCGAGAAGGTATCGTGGCCGATGAAACTATATGTGCAGTATTACAATCCCGAACATTTTGACTACCGCACAGCCATCGGGCATAATCCCAACATAGAGATAGTCCCTTTCCACTCGATTGTTTTTCATGGATTTCGCAGCGTAGAGTTCTGGTGCTACCGCAGAGGATTAGGGTCGGGAAATTTCGGCACCGTGATTCAGAATGGCGAGTTTATCGCCCTGCAACTTGGATACCGCAGAATTGAGCTTTACGGAGTGGACCATACGCTGCTGGACGGATTGATGGTAGATGAAAAGAATCGTGTCTGTCGCCGCAAAAGCCACTATTACGATTCGGAGCAGAGTCCTGCCGAGCCAATATATTACAACGCCACCAATCCGCCACGCCCATACACCATGTCGGAGTATCTGAGCGAGACGGCAGAGCTTTTCCGCGGACATGAAGTCCTTAGGGATTTTTCCGAGGAGTGCGGAGCTGAGATTATCAATCGTACCGCAAACTCGATGATAGATGCCTACAAGCGAGAGCCGATGATATAAATAAATAAGGAGTGCCCCACGGGACACTCCATCTTTCTTTGTAGAAATACACAGACTTACTCAGCTTTCCCTTCAGCCTTTGCCGCCTCGCCAGCCTGCTTGGCAGCTACGCTCTGCATGATGCTCGAAAGGTACTGCTCGACCTGATCGGCTGTAGCATTCTTAAGCAAGACATTCTTCTTATCATCCAAAAGATAGATACGAGGGAGGATTCTCAAATCATAAAGATTATCTTTCATAATTGCCCCCGTAGCATCGTAGGCATTCACCCACGAAGCCGAAATCTCGCTCTTATACTTATCCCAAAGCTCCTTATCGGCCGATGGCGAGATAGCCACGATCTTCAATCCTCCAGCCTTCTCCAGATATGAAATCAGACGAGCCTGCGAGAGACGAAAACGCTCCATACGGCAATTCATATCACCCGGAGTGTAGAAATAGAGTATGGTAGCGGCAGAGTTGATATCCGAGAGCTTCGCCTTCGTGCCATCGATCAAGGTCAAATCCAAATCTACAGCAGGAGTACCTGGTTTATTCATCTCAAGCATCACGAGTTGTGCCTGATATGGTGCTTTGGCATCTTTCTTTATCTTCTTCGACACCAAGGCTTTGCGCAAGAGAGTGCTATATGCCAACTCATTATACAGCGGTGAGCTAACGCTATAAAGATGTTTATCCGCCACAGCCAACAGACGTGCCACGCCTGTCTTGGATGACTCGGCACGCTTCACGGCAGCCTCCCAACTCTTCTCCACATGCTCCACGGTAAGAAGTGAGAAAAGAGAGATCATATTGGTTAGGCCATCCTCCAACTGCGCATCGGTCAAGGTGTTGAAATCGGCCTTCTCCCAATAGTGCTCACAAAGATACGAAGCACGCTCGATAGGAGTTGTGATACTCTCAGGAATAGTAATCATCGGAAAGGCCTCACTCGCAGTCTGCTCCTGAGCCATAAGGCGAGAGGTCGAGAGAGTTGCAAGAAGTAGTGCAAATAAAATTATCGTTCTTTTCATATTCAAAATTCATTTGTTTCGAGCAGCAAAGATATATGATTATTCCCAACAGGGCAACAACTTCTCATATTCTTTCCGCCCCCATAGGCTACAAAGCCTCGATCTTATCTACCACAGATCTCTTCACCTTGAAGATTGTACCGTGACGCAAACCCTTAGGAATAGAGATCTCAGAGGAGATATCCTCCCAACTCTGGAGATCTGATGAGCGCACCGCGCCATACTTTCCCTCGCTATACTTATCAAAATATACAACCTAAGAGCCATCAGCCTCACGAAGTACGGTAGGGCCTTCTGCCCAATACTTACCTGTAATAGGCTCCGATGGGGCGCTATATGGACCCTCCAACTTCTCGGCATAGGATACGCGGATATTCTTCTGCGCCACAGGTGAGCGAGTCTCATCCTTGAGGAACATCACAAAGCGATCTCCATCGGGGATAATGGTCGAGTCAATCACACTAAAACCATGATCATAGAGCAAAAATGTAGGCGAGAAAGTCTTGAAATCCTTAGTCGTAGTGGCATACATACGGTGAGAGAGATTACTCTCTTTAGGCTCAACTGTCTCTGTAAAACGGCCATCGATGGTAGTTGCCCAATAGATCATATACGTACCACTCTTCTTATCATAGGTGATCTCTGGAGCCCAGCAGTTACGCACACCCTCTTCGTGCGCCATTACGGGGATAAACTTCTGCTCCGACCATGTGATAAGATCCTTGCTCGAAGCATAACCAATACCCTTTTCTGTCCAACTCACCGTCCACACCATATGGAACAGCCCATCGCCACCGATAATGATACATGGATCGCGCATCAACTTATCGCGACTAAGCTCAGGCTTAAGGAACGAGGTATCGCCCTTGAGTGAGGTCCAATTACGACCATCCTCGCTCTTGGCCAGATGCAGACCATCTTCTCCGTTGCCCTTGAAATATGAGAACAAATATACCTCCTGCTCGCTACATCCCATTAGCAGCGTGGGGATAAGTATCAACGCCAAAAACAATAACTTATTCATATCTTCATCTATTTATGTTCGCTAAAACCTTTCACTACAATAGCCTTTTCGGGCTTGGCTGGACACAAGTATTCACACTTACCGCAACCTATACACAATGCCTTCTCGATCTGAGGATACTTTTTACGATCCACCGCCGAGCGCACCATCTTGATAGCCTCGGCAGGACAATGCTCGGCGCAATTACCACACTCTCTGTTATCGGTCGTAATCACACACTTATCTTTACGGAATATGGCATGTCCCAAACGTGTCATCTTCTTCTGCTCTCGCCCCAAGAGTTTAATCGCTCCCGTAGGGCACACCTCGCCACAGAGGGTACAATCGTAGAGACAATATCCCTTGTCGAATTTCAAAGTAGGTTGCATAATGCCCTGCAAACCGTACTCCCAAACGGCAGGTTGCAGAACATGGGTTGGGCATTTCGAGATACAGAGGTTACACCCCGTACACTTGGCTTGCAGATTTGCAATGCTACCCACTCCTGCAGGAGCTATGGGGCGTGGGCCTCGCTTATGCGCTCCAGAGCCGCCACCTTCGCCATGACCGCCGCCATGTCCACCGCCATGACCGCCTTGGCCATGACCTCCTTGTTGCATCGCCTGCTCGGCATGTCTTGCTCTTTTTTGAGCCTGCAGGGCTGGGAGAGTGGCAAAAGCCGCTACGGTAGAGATAAAGGCCTTACGCGATACGCCCGCCTGCTTATCATCGGCCTTAGGATTAGAAGATTTTAAGCCAACAGATCCTCCGCCCACACCAAACGATATTGCACCCTGAGAGCAGTCGTCTATACAATCGAAACAAACAACGCAACGCGTAGGATCGACTCTATGGTTTGCGGTATCAATAGCCTCAGCCTTACACTTACGACCACACACTCCACATGAAGTACATTTATCGGTATTAATTTCGACCTTAACCAAAGCAAAACGGCTCACCTCGCCCAAAAGGGTACCCACAGGACACCACGCCGTACAATAACGGCGACCTTTGAGCCACGCCAACACTCCTATGATGATCATCATCACCAAAGCCACCGCAAAACTGAGCCACGATACGGTTATCGGCTCACGACCAAACCAATCGCCCATAAATAGAGCAAGCAGGTTATTTACCCCCTGTACCAAAGGACGGAAACCCTCGTAGATGATTCTTCCGAAGATGCTATATGGGTCTAACAACGCCACACCAACACCTATTCCCGCAGCCACAAAACCTACTGCTGCGGCCAACACGCCATAGCGCATCCACCGATTGGGCTTATGGAATCCGAATCTCAAAGCCGACTTTTTATCTCTACGCTTACGCGCCCAATTCACTCCATCCTGCAACGTACCCAGAGGGCAAAGCGTAGAGCAATAGAGCCTACCGAAGAGCAGCGTCAAGACCAAAATGCCCACAACGACACCCATACTCACACTCAGCAGAGCAGGGATAAATTGCAGATGGGTAAGTTTCATTCCCAATCGGCGCAGGGCATCTATCTCTATCAGATCTGAACCCCAATCCGAGAAGGTCACCACAAGCAAGCCAAAGCATAGAAGCGAGACAACATATCTAAGCCATCTAAATATATTTCTTTTCATACCCAACTATTCGATTACACTATTTCTGACCTGCTCTACCAATTTATCTATACGCTCCATCTGATGGGGAATCATCAAACCCTGAGGACATTTGGGCGAACACTCGTTGCAAGCTACACAGTGGTCGGCACGGGCAGCTTCTTTCACATTATTGCGATAACGATTCAGGAAGATACGTCTGCGGCGCAGATACTCCTCATCGTGTCTGGATTTGGGATTAGGCAGAGTCATATCTGCCACACACTTATTATATACCCTAAATATACCTGCAATATCCACCCCATATGGGCATGGCATACAATAGAGGCAGTCGGTACAATCTATCCTACGCCCACCTTTGTATATCTCGGCAGCCTGATGCAATAACTCAATCTGCTCCTGACTCAGAGGTTTGAAATCAGTAAAGGTCTGGCAATTCTCCACCACATGCTCCATGAGCGTCATACCACTCAAGACAGACAAGACGTACGGATACGATGCACAGAACTTCAACGCCCATTCGGCAGCCGTCATCTCAGGATCACTGCCCGCAAGTAACTCCTCAACCTGCGGAGGCAGATCTATGAGCGATCCACCACGTATCGGTTCCATCACTATGACAGGGATTTTACGCTCTGCCAAGCGGTTATACAACTCTTCGGCGATACGCTTTTCATCTCTCCAATCGAGCCAATTCATCTGAATCTGCACAAAATCCCACTCCACGGGTTGATTCAACAACCACTCGAAGAGTGGCAAATCACCATGGAATGAGAAACCTAATTGGCGAATCTTACCCTGACGCTTCTGCTCCAAGAGGAAATCCAGCACACCCTCGTCTATATACAGATTCTGGAATACATATTGGCGTGAGATACTATGGCAGAGGTAGTAATCAAAATACTCCACGCCACAACGCTCCAACTGAGTAGCGAAAATCTCTTTAGCCTCCTGCAAGGTCTTAGCCGAAGGTGGCATCTTATCGGCCAAGAAGAAACTATCGCGCGGATATTGTTTCAGGATAGAGCCTATCATCGCCTCGCTATCGCCTTTGTGGTACATCCAGGCCGTATCGAAATAATTGACTCCGCACGAGTAGGCATACTCCACCATCTTGCGTGTTGGCTCCTCGTCTATACGCCCCGTATAGCGATCTCCACCAATGGTCGGAAAACGCATACAACCAAAACCGAGCAACGAAATCTCATCGCCATTCTTCGGGTTGCGTCTGCAAGTAACCTTGCCCTGCGCCTGTGGCACATCCTCCATCTGCTCAGATTGTTTTGACTTACCACAAGCCGAGAGCCCCAGCGCCCCCGCCACAACACCTGCGGCCATAGAGCCCAAAGCCTCACGGCGAGTCATACGCTGAGAGAGTAACCCGTTTTTTCGTTCCATATTATCTCTTCTCTTCGTGTTCACGGATAAACTTAAGTAGCAAAGGATATGCAGGCTCACACATATTGTGGCCATAGCCATCCAACTCATACAGCGTAACATCCTTATGTCCCACCAAACGCAACATACGCCACATATAGGCATTCTCCTCGTATCGGCCCAGCATCTCCAACTCTCTGTCTCCCGAAAGAATCAGAATTGGAGGAGCATCGGCTCTGACATGGTACATCGGAGCAAGGCTGTCCACGATTGGCTGTTTATCTGAAATACCCCTTGAGCGTCTCTCCTCGAAATGGGTGATAGCCTGACCACTGAACGGAATCACACCCGCCAACTTATCAGCATCCAGACAATACTTTGCCAAATAACTCTTATCCAAGGCGACCATGCTGACAAGATAACCTCCTGCCGAGTGACCCGAAAGATATATCTTTTCGCGGCTACCGCCATATTGTTCTACGTTGTTGTAAACCCACTCTACGGCCTTGGCTGCATCGTCTATGATCTGTTTAACCTTGACCTGTGGCGAGAAGCGATAACCTACGCCCACTACCACAGCTCCATCACGAAGTATCGCCTGAGGAATCTCTCTACCGCCACCTGTAAGACCTCCACCATGGAACCACACGATCACTGGGCGATCCTTGGCGCCCTTCTCATAGCTGACATCCACGCGACACATCTTCTGAGAATACTCATCATCGGCACGATAATTTATCCCATTTACTCTCTCTCGCTCAGCACCGTAAAGCGCAACAACACCCACAAGCGCAACAACCAGCAATAAAATCTTTTTCATATCTATTTCACTCTTACTTTTTCCAAAAATTCCGCATCACTTGCCCACAAAGGCTCGGTAGCAAACCAAAATTCGCGTGCCTCGGTCCTCTTCGAAGGTCGCTCCGAGAGACAATCCGCCTTATATGCCTCATCCACAGGGTGCTGCTCAGAGGTAAACTCCGCCCACCACTCTTTATGGCGAGATGAAAGCTCCTTCAAAGCTCCCTTATCGACCTCACCACTACGCACATAACTCTCCCACAACGCCAGCAGATGGTATTCGGGCGTCTTGGATGAAATCGAAAAACGAGCCGACTCCAGACAATCCCAATCCTCCAACGCCACATATACAAACGCAAGCATCACGTTGGCCTCGAAATGATCCTCCTCATCCATATCTATGACACACTCCCACAAGGCTGCCGCCATCTCCGTCTCGCCCACCTGAAGATGATCCGCCGCCGAGCGATAGCACAGCTCGATCAACGAGCGAGAGTTTTTATCCTCCCAATCCAACATCGGAGACTCCTCGCCTACGGTATCCATAAACCGCTGCACAGCATCGAATCTCAGCTCACACGCGGCGGCATACTCTCCCTGACTCTCCAGCTCCTCGCCTCGCCTCAGCACACGGCTATAATCGACTCCTTCGACTCGTACTACACCGCCACCTTGAGGCTTAATTATGATTTTTGCCATCTCGCCTAAGTTTAACACACATCACCACGCAAATAATCACCGTCAATACACCCGCCAAGCCGTATGCCAACGGAGTAGAGCCCAAACCGAAGAATTGATTTGAAGTAAAGACAAAACATGAGACGATATAGGTCATAAAGATTGCAGGGAAGAGAGCAATCCAATAGTTACGCTTTTTAAGGAAGAGGTAGGTCACAATCACCCACAACACCACCGCACCCAAAGTCTG
>JAFOZN010000248.1 GCA_017391185.1 Alistipes sp.
CATTTCACGATCTGATCACTCTTAAAATCTGCTGGTGTATATTTAAATTCTGCCATTGTATTCTCCTCCTCTTATAGTAATGAGTTAAACTTCTCCTTAAGCTCAACTACTGTGAATGGTTGGCCCTCAGTTTTATTATACTGCTCGAATGTGAACTCTTGGAAGCTCTGACGCAAATATGCCGCAGCCTGTCCCTCGTTCAGCTCACATACTACGATATGCTTGTGTCCCTGAAGAAGCTCCTTTACACCGTGTGGCAGTGGATTCATATAGTTCAGGTGCAACAAAGCGATGCTCTTGCCCTCTTGTTGCAAATCGCTTACTGCGCTCTGCAAATGTCCGCGAGTACCGCCCCAACCGACTACCAATACATCAGCATCTTTCTCACCCATAATCTCTGGCGTAGGCAATACATCAGCTACACGAGCCACCTTCTCGGCGCGGGTGCGAGTCATCTCTTGGTGGTTGGCAGGATCATACGAGATAGTACCCCTGAGGTGATCCTTCTCCAAACCTCCGATTCTGTGCTCCAAACCCTCCTTGCCAGGGAATGCCCAACCACGAGCCAACTTCTCATTACGCTTGTATGGCAGGAACTCACCATCCTCTGCGCGCTCTACGATTGGTGGATTGATCTGAGGATAATCCTTCATTGATGGAATCTTCCAAGGCTCAGAACCGTTGGCAATAAATCCATCAGTGAGCAAAATTACAGGAGTCATATGCTCCATGGCAATCTTTGAAGCCATAAATGCGTAGTGGAAACAGTCGCTTGGCGAAGAGGCTGCAATCACCACCATAGGGCACTCGCCATTTCGTCCATACAACGCCTGCATCAAGTCGCTCTGCTCAGTCTTTGTTGGCAGACCTGTCGAAGGGCCACCACGCTGAACATCCACTACAACCAATGGCAACTCCGCCATCACAGCCAAACCCATAGCCTCGCTCTTGAGCGAAAGACCAGGACCTGATGTGGTGGTTACGGCAAAGTTACCTGCATAAGCAGCACCGATTGAGGTACAGATACCTGCGATCTCATCCTCAGCCTGCACTGTCTTTACGCCCAAATCCTTGCGCTTTGCCAACTCCTCCAAAATCACAGTTGCTGGAGTGATAGGATATGATCCGCAGAAGAGAGGCAAGCCAGCCTTCTCACTTGCGGCACACAATCCCCAAGCCGTAGCGACATTACCGTTGATCGAACGGTATGTTCCCTTCTCCAGATTGGCTGCATCTACCTTGTATGTATTAGCAAACTGATGTGTATTTGCTGCGTAGTTGTAACCTGCATCGATGGCACGCTTGTTGGCCTCAGCGATAGCTGGATTCTTCTTTGCGAATTTTGCATCGATATAACGCTTGGCGTAATCCTCTGGTTGGTTGTAAATATAGAAGCAGATACCAAGTGCAAACATATTCTTACACTTTACCACCGACTTGTTGTCCAATCCCATATCTGCAAGTGCAGCCTTGGTCATCGAAGTGATCTCTGGTACTACCACATTGTAACCCTCCAATCCAAGCTCTGCGATTGGATCGAGTGTCGAGAATCCTGCCTTTTTGATATTCTCCTCTGTCAAGGTGTCACCATCGAGGATTACCGTAGCATCCTTCTTTAACCATTTGCGGTTAGCCTTCAATGCTGCAGGGTTCATTGCGATCAGGGCATCACAATAATCTCCGGGGTTTGTTACCTCACCTGCACCGATATGTACCTGAAATCCCGATACACCTGCCACAGTACCTTGTGGCGCACGAATCTCCGCAGGATAGTCTGGGAATGTAGATATTCCGTTACCCTTCAATGCGGATGTGTTTGAAAAGAGCGTACCTGTGAGCTGCATACCATCTCCCGAATCACCAGAGAAGCGTATTACAACATCTTTGAGCTCCTTTACATTTAAGTTCTCCATGATTTGTTTTATTTGAGTTTTTAGTTAGTCTCTATTATCTGCAAAGATAGCGCATATTTGCTATCGTTATACCTATTTGTCTCAATTAATTTTACCTTTTTTGCCTATCTCTTTGCGTTGGCTCAGAGCCACACCTGCCAAAATCATTACCGTACCGATAATGGCCAAAAGTGTTATGCGCTCATCCAATACCAAATAAGATGTGACGAGAGCCACTACAGGATTGAGATATAGATAATTCGTAGAGTTTATTGCACCCAATTTCTCTATGACCATATTCCACGCCACGTAGCAAACCAGCGAAGCCAATACTCCTAAAAATATCAGATTTCCTGCTACTACAGGCTTGCATAATAGCTCCCATGTGATATCCATAGACTCAAAAGCAAAATAGGGTAGGAGTGTTAATACTCCATAAAAGAATATTTTAC
>JAFOZN010000249.1 GCA_017391185.1 Alistipes sp.
ACTTGCGCAGAGCTGAATAACGAGTTCTGGATACTTCTTGCGGATACGCTTGCAAACATCCATCAAACCTCTGTGATACTCGATGTAGAGGTGTGACTGACGATCCTTAGGCAAGTAGAGTGAAGAAGCATTGGCGATAGACATATTTGCATCCCACTTCATGTAGTAGATGCGTGGATTCTCCTTCATGAGGTTGTCCACTACGTTGAATACGTGATCCTGTACGGCTGGGTTACACAAATCGAGCACCAACTGAGTGTCGCCACGACCTGTTGCTGGCTCGCGGTCAGGCTGACGCAATACCCAATCAGGGTGTTTCTCGTAAAGCTCACTCTTGGTGTTTGTCATCTCTGGCTCAATCCAGATACCGAACTTGAGCTTGTTGCGCTTAGCCTCATCGATCAATGCGCCTACGCCCTCTGGTAACTTCTCCTTACATACAACCCAGTCACCGAGTGATGAAGAGTCGTTGTTGCGTGGATACTTGTCACCAAACCAGCCGTCATCCATTACGAACAACTCACCGCCGATAGCCGCGAAGTCCTGCATCATCTTGTTCATGCCCTCCTGATTTACCTTGAAGTATACGCCTTCCCAGCTGTTAAGCAAGATCTCGCGGGTCTTCGTACCATCAATAATCTGGTACTGACGTCCCCAACGGTGGAGGTTACGGCTCACGCCACCCTTACCCTCATTTGAGAATGTGAATACGAACTCTGGAGTGGTGAAAACCTCCTTTGGCTCCAAATGATACTGCGATAGCTCAGGGTTGATACCTGCTACAACCTCCAAATGGTTGGCGTTACCATCCTTTACAAATGAGAGGTCGTAGTTTCCTGTATAGACAAGTGTTCCACCCAATACGCGACCTGCGTTCTCCTGTGCAGGACCATCCAATGAGAGCATGAACGATGGGTTGCCGTTGAATGATGTGCGGGCTCCATCGTGGTTGCCGATGGTCTTACGGCCACGCTGGATACGCTCCTCGAAGAGCTGTGATTCAGCACCCCAACCACCAGCGAGATAGTTTAGGTAGATGTCGTTAGACTTGACAGGGATATATGCCGAAGCAAACTTGTTGAGCACAACCTCATTCTTCTCCTCATGCCAAATCTCAGTCCAAGTCTTGATGATATCACAATCCTCATAAGATTTGTAGTACTGCTTTACGTAGAATGGGAATACCTTGTCCTTGAGTGTAAACTCCAAAACAGTGCCACCATCTGCATCAACGTAAGTCTTAGGTGCCTTTGTGCTGGCCAATTCCAATGAAACATCACCATTGGCATGTGTTACTGCCAATGCATGCTCGCATGTACAGTTGATACCGAAACAAGGGTAAGCATTCCATCCGATTTGAGATGATGTGCTGTAGACCTCATCTACGTTGTAGATCTTAGGACCGTAGTAAACGAAGTTTACTCTTCGGCCGATGTCGGTGCTGAGCACCAATGATGTGTTCTTGGTTGTGAGTACATAAGTCTCAGCCCAAAGCGATGTTACACTTAGAAGCGCAACGATTGCCAAAAATAGTCTTTTCATATAAGTTTAATTTGTGATTAGGATTCTTGCAGATACTGAATTTATATAGGTTTAGCCTACGCTGATTAGCTTTATGTCGAAGATAAGCGTAGAGTATGGCTTTATCACGCCTGCTCCTTTAGCTCCATAACCCAAGTTAAAAGGGATGACCACTTCCCAACGTGATCCAGCGGGCATCTCTCTTAGTGCGGTGCGCCAACCATCTATGAGTTGGTTGAGTTTAAACGTTGCAGGTCTTCCTTGCTGAGTCGAATCAAAGACCTTTCCGTTTATGAGTTTTCCTGTATAATGCACCGTAACCAACCCCTTGGGGGTAGGCTTTTCTCCTTTCCCTTTTGTGATCTCTCGATACATCACTCCGTTGAAAAGTTGCTTGACTCCAGCTCTTGAAGCATACTCTTCGAGAAATTCTATATTGCGCTCTTTGTATGCGCTACCTGCTATTACTCGTGCCATCTCTATATCTTTAGTGCAAAGATAGCACTTTTTTTCTGTAGTAGATCATAGTAGTAGTTTTTTATCTTAAAGATGGTTATATATATACCTATATTTATATATACTATAGTATATGTTTGTATATTTTGATTGAGTAGAAATATCAATGTTAAGCGAATGTTAATAATTAAAATTCTTTAATAATGTAAATAGTGGGTAATCAGATGGTTGGGTGTTTTATGGTGATTTTGGGATAAAAAATAGTTTGTAAAAGATTTGGAAAATGAGAAAATAAGTCAGATATTTGCACTCGCAAAACGGGAAACACGGGCAGCGCTGCTGCGGGAAACGAAAAAAATGCAAAAAAGTTCTAAAAAGATTTGGTGGTTTAAGAAAAAGGTTTTATCTTTGCACCACTTTCCGCTTGAAAAAAGCGGGATGCTAAAAAAGGGATCTGA
>JAFOZN010000250.1 GCA_017391185.1 Alistipes sp.
GCTCGTTGTCAGTTTTATGCTCTTATCTGCAACTAATATTTTTGCATCTACCCCAAAGGAGTATAAAGAGCGATATGTCGTGGTGAAGGTTAAGGCAGACGGTAAAAAGGATGTGAGCGATGATATACAAAAGATTATTGACTCAAATCCCAATCGTACGCTCTTTTTCCCCGATGGCGTTTATCTCATCAGCAAACCTATCTGCACCCCTGCCGATCCTCGTAAGAGTGTGGCTTTGGAGTTGTCTAATTTTGCTGTAATCAAGGCTCAGAAGGAATGGGCGCACGAAGAGGCTATGATTCGCTTGGGAGGTAAAGATCCATTTAATAATATTACAACCCCAGGCTCTAATTATTATCTTCAGGGGGGCGTGATTGATGGTAGCGGCGTGGCTAAAGGAGTCTCGATTGATAGCGGTCGTGAAACCTCGATACGTAATACCTCTATCAAAAACGTGTCACTCGGTCTTCATGTTAAGCATGGAGCAAATAGCGGTTCATCGGATGCTGATATTTTTAATGTAAATATCACAGGTAATAATAGCCCAGATTGTATTGGCGTATTGGTTGAGGGCTTCGATAACACCTTTACAAATATGCGTATCGGTGGCGTTCAGATCGGTTTTTTGATTCGTTCAGAGGCCAATGTTCTGCGCAATATCCATCCTTTGTATTACAGTAAGCCAGAGCAGCATGCTACAAGTTGTGGATTCATTGATGAGCGTCAAAATAATTGGTATGACTTCTGTTATAGTGATGAGTTTGCCGTTGGTTTTAAGATCAAGGGCGGTCGTAGTATCTACAACAATTGCTTTGTGTTCTGGTATTCGAATAAAGCTGAAAAACACGTTGCTTTTAAGTCTGAGGGCGGATTCAATTCCGATGTCATGAGCCTAAATGTCGGTTTCGGTAAACATAATGCAGTGAAGGAGAATAAAATTTTGGAGGTGGATAATAATTCGGGCAATGGAATGTTCTTTAATCTCCATGTAGGTGATCCGACTCTTGTAACTGATAACTCTCACCTAAAATATATGAGATAACCTGCTTTGGGATATGCGTTACTTTATTAAACTATCATACGATGGTGCTGCTTATTGCGGTTGGCAACGTCAGCCCGATATGCCGACAGTGCAGGAGAGTTTAGAAAAGGCTCTTTCAACTTTCTTGCGCGAGAAGATAGAGGTTGTGGGTGCAGGGCGTACCGATACTGGAGTAAATGCTTCGTTTTATGTGGCGCATTTCGATGTTGAAGAGACGGTGAAAGATTGCAAACAACTCACCTATAAGCTCAATATGATTCTTCCGCCTGATATCTCGGTCTTTTCCGTAGAGGCGGTTCGTAGTGATGCTCATGCGCGTTTCGATGCTGTCGAGAGACAGTATACCTACTACATATCTCAACGCAAAAATCCTTTTCGCCGTTATTCTGCGTGGCAATGTTATGTGCCATTAGATGTAGAGAAGATGAATCAAGCGGCGCAAACGCTTCTTAATTACGAAGATTTTACTACCTTTGCTAAACTCAACTCCAATAATAAGACCAACATATGCCATGTCTCTTGTGCAGAATGGAGACGAAGTGAGGAGGATTGTGATATGTTAATCTTTACTATTCGCTCTGATCGTTTCTTGAGGAATATGATTCGAGCTATAGTGGGCACTTTGGTAGATGTAGGTAGAGGACGTTATACGGTAGAGGAGTTTGAGCAGATTTTGCATAGTAGAGATCTCTCTAAGTCGAGCGCAGGAGCTCCAGCCCAAGGGCTCTTTTTGAGTGACGTAGTCTACAGAGAAGATGTATATTGTGTGGAGGAATAGGTAACTATTGTTAAACTTAAAATAAACTTGAAAAATGGGAACAATTCTTTATTTGGCAGGTCTCGTATGCGCTATTTGGTGTGTGCTTGATATCTTGAAGCAGCCTATCGGCTTGGTTGGTAAGTTGGTTGTAGCTATCGCAGTTTTGGCAACAAGCTGGGTAGGTATTGCAGTTTACTACTTCTGGGCTCGTCACCATGTGACTTCTTGGTTTAAGTAAGAGCTTTACGCAAGTAATAGAAAATCCGCCTAACCTATCGGGTTGGGCGGATTTTCTATTCTCGGTCTAATCAATCTATACATGTATTGCTACACCCATAGCAGCTTCGGCAGCCTCCATTACACCCTCGTGCATGGTTGGGTGTGAATGTATGGTGCGAGCTATGGTGTGTGCTGTAATACCTAAACGCTTTGCCAGAGTAGGCTCTCCGAGCATCTCTGTGACATTTGCACCGACCAAATGAGCTCCTATTAACTTCTCTTCATTGTCGAAAATCAGTTTTGCAAAACCATCTCTATCGCCAGCTGCAGTTGCCTTGCCCGATGCAGTGAATGGGAAACGTCCTACCTTGTACTCTATGCCTGCTTCTACGGCCTGCTTCTCGGTCATGCCGACAGAAGCCACCTCAGGCGAGGTGAAGATACATGAAGGTATGGTAGAGTAATCCACCTTTTCAGGGTTGAGTCCGCAGATATGCTCTACGCAATGTATAGCCTCAGCCGAAGCCACATGAGCAAGCGCAGGTCCAGCGACAATATCTCCGATAGCATAAACGCCCTCCAAAGATGTCTGATAATGCTCATCAACCACTACCTTGTCGCGCTCAACGTTAATGCCATTCTCCTCCAGACCTATATTCTCGATATTGGATTTGATTCCTACAGCCGAAAGTACAACCTCTGCAGTAAGCTCTTCTGCACCCTTTTTGCCCTCTATCTCGACATGGCATAGACCATCTTCGCCTACCGTTACATTTTTTACCGTAGTTGAGGTCATGACAGTAGCTCTGATCTTGCGGAAAGAGCGTTCCATCGCCTTGGCAACCTCCTCATCCTCCAAAGGCATGATCTGTGGCATATACTCTATGATGGTAGTCTTTACACCCAACGATGCGTATAGCGATGCCAGCTCGCTGCCGATGGCTCCCGAACCTACGACAATCATCGATTCGGGGAGTTTGGTGAGCGTAAGAGCCTCTTTCGAAGAGATTACATGCTCTCCATCAATAGGCATAAACGGCATTTGTCGTGGACGTGCGCCTGTGGCGAGTATAATGTTTTGAGTCTCATATACTACCCCATCGACATCAACTTTGCCCTTGCCTGCGATTTTACCGAAACCTGGAATAATCTCTATGTTGTTCTTTTTCATCAGAAAAGCTACCCCCTTACTCATTGTCTCGGCTACGGTACGAGAACGTGCCACAATCTTCTCGAAATCTGGTTTAACATCTCCCGTAATCTCTACTCCATAGTGAGCTGCATTTTTGCAATAGGTATATACCTGCGCACTCTTGAGTAGTGCTTTGGTTGGAATACAGCCCCAATTCAGGCATACACCACCCAACTCGGCCTTCTCCACCAATGCGACCTTCTTGCCTAATTGCGATGCTCTGATGGCTGCGACATATCCACCAGGGCCACTTCCTATGATTATGATATCGTACATAAACTATTACTTTAAACAGTCTTGTTAATTACTTAGACTCCAATATCTTACCATTATCGGCAGCAACTGCTCTCTTCCACTTCTCGTTGTATCCAGGGAACTGAATATCACCAGGGATCTGTGTGCCGTTGCCATTGTCCTTAAAGTGAGTATGGTTGTCCTGTCCCTTCTCGAATACGTAGCTTAGGACATCC
>JAFOZN010000025.1 GCA_017391185.1 Alistipes sp.
ATGATCACCATAGAATGGAATGCTGAATGGCAAGTTCAAGACACTATCATACGAAGAAAGATCATCTGCCCACAAGAATGGCTGCTCACGAAGCTCGATACTTACAGGGAAGAAGCGGAACAAAGCCCACAACAAAGGCAATTGTATCAACATAGGCAGACATCCACCCATAGGGCTGATACCAGCCTTTTTATAGAGTGCCATCATCTCCTGCTGCTTCTTCATGGCGTCTTCCTGACGAGGATACTTCGCATTGAGAGCATCCATCTCTGGCTTGATGACACGCATCTTAGCAGTCGAGAGGTAACTCTTATATGTAAGAGGGAAGATCAAGAGCTTAACCAGAATAGTAAGGATCAAGATGATGATACCGAAACTTGCGATATACTGACGCAAGAAGTCGAATACAGGGATCACGATCCAACGGTTAAACCATCCTACTAACCATCCACCCAGCGGAATCAAACGCTCCATGAGGATATCATCTCCGTTAGGGCCAACGACATTCGAGAGAACAGCATACTTATTTGGACCACAATAGATCGAGAAGCGGTAACCCTCGGTCTGAGGAGTGTAATTCATACCCATGCGTGCTGAATACTCCTTCATATAACCTGAGCCACTCTCCATAGTGTTAAACTTCATGTCGCCATATGCAAAGTTGTCAGCAGCGATAAACGCTTGAGAGAAGAACTGCTGGCGGAATGCCACCCAATTTACTTCGCTCTGCAACTGCTCCGAAGCCTCACCCTCGCTCATACCCAAATCCTCGACATCATCCTCTTCTGGGAGACGATACGAAAGAGTGGTATACATATTCTCCGCCTTGAAAGAACGCTCGTTCTGATATGTACGGTTGCTCCAAGCCAAGCCAACAGTTGACTGCTGAGCCATGATTGGAGAGAGACCTACGAACTTCACATTGAAATCCAACATATAGTCGCGCGCTGGATTCTTCTCATCATACAACACATACTCATACTCTACGTATGCGCCCTCTGATACCTCCAACGCCATGGTCAAGGTCTGCTTACCTTCGCCACGAGTAATACCCTTAGATGTAAAGACATACTCCGAAGTATTGACCTTCACATTCTTAAGATTGCGCTTGAGGTAGAACTCCATATCAAAATATGCACTCTCAGGATCGAACAACACAATCTTCTGGTTGCGCTCTCCCTTAGGGGCAAATTTGGTGTACTCGGCAAGTGTCACCTTCTGCATCATGGCACCCTGAGTGGTAAACTCCACTGTAAGGTAGTCGTTCTGCATGGTCAACTGCTCTGCCTGACGAGCCTTAGCTGCAACCAAGCCCTCGCCAAACATATCAACCTGGCGCTGGTGAGCAGCAGCGGCAGCATCCTCTGCCGATACTGGATCTGCCTCTGCCTCGTTATTTTGCTCTGCTTGAGCCTCCTGCTCAGACTCAAGGAGCTGCTCCTCAGCCTGAACCTGTTTTAGATACTCCTGATATTGAGTTTGCTGTCTTGAGGTGAAGACCATATAGACGATAAAAATCGCCGACATAAGGACTACACCGATAATCGTTTTTTTATCCATTTTACGGGTTTAAATATTAATTACTCCTGCTTAGAGCCCTGATACTCCAAAGCAGCCTTTACAAACGAGACAAAGAGTGGTGCTGGCTTAGCTGCTGTACTCTTATACTGAGGCAAGAAGTGTGTACCAACAAACCATGGGTGTCCCTTAAGCTCGATAACCTCTATAAGACCTGTCTCTGGATTCACACCCACAGCCTCCATGCCTGCAGCCTCAAACTGAGCCAAATATGCACTATTGAACTCATAGCTGTGGCTATGACGCTCCTCGATAGACTCTGAACCATAGGCTGCGGCTGCTGTACTGCCAGCCTTGAGAGAGCAAGCATAAGCGCCCAAACGCTTGGTATCGCCCTTGAGGTTAACCTTCTTCTGATCCTCCATCAAATCCACCACTGCATTCTTGGTCTGCTCCATCTCACGAGAGTTAGCATCAGCAATACCCAATACGTTACGAGCAAACTCTACGATAGCACTCTGCATACCCAAGCAGATACCGAAGAATGGGATATTATTCTCGCGAGCATAGCGTACGGCCTCAACCTTACCCTCAAAGCCACGAATACCCGATCCTGGAGCTACCAAGATACCAGATACATTACCCAATTTCTCGGCTACATTCTCAGCTGTGAGATACTCAGCATTGACCATATGTACCTTAACCTTGGTATCATTTGCAGCACCTGCATGGATAAATGACTCAGAGATAGATTTGTATGCATCTGGAAGCTCAGTATATTTACCTACCAAAGCAACCTCAACCTTGTGCTTAGGGTTCTTGATCTTATCTACGAAATCCTCCCATGCAGTCAAATCTGGCTGAGACTCATCCTCGATACCCAACTTACGAAGCAATACATCATCCAAATGCTGAGCGTGCATACGCAATGGCACCTCATAGATAGTAGGAACGTCCAAAGACTCCACTACTGCATCTGGTGTTACGTTACAGAACAAAGCCACCTTGCGGCGTACCTCCTCTGAGAGCTCATGCTCCGAACGAAGTACCAATACATCTGGCTGAACACCCTCCGACTGAAGCTCCTTAACTGAGTGCTGAGTAGGCTTGGTCTTAAGCTCACCCGAAGCTGCCATATAAGGGATAAGTGTAAGGTGGATCAATACAGAGTTCTGATAACCCAACTGATTGCGCAACTGACGTACAGACTCGATAAATGGCAAAGACTCAATATCACCTACCGTACCACCAATCTCAGAGATGATAACATCATACTTCTTCGAAGCACCCAAAAGCTGGATACGGCGTTTGATCTCGTCTGTGATGTGAGGGATAACCTGTACGGTCTTACCCATAAACTCACCGCGAGCCTCCTTCTCGATAACCCACTTATAGATCTTACCTGTTGTGACTGTATTGTTCTGAGTTGTAGTGATTGATGTAAATCTCTCATAGTGTCCCAAGTCCAAATCTGCCTCAGTACCATCATCGGTAACATAACACTCACCATGCTCGTATGGGTTAAGCTTACCTGGATCCACATTCAAATATGGATCAAACTTCTGCACTGTAACAGAATAACCACGCGCCTGAAGAAGGCGAGCAACAGATGCAGAAATAATGCCCTTACCTAAAGACGATGCAACACCTCCAGTAACGAAGATGTACTTTGGTTTACTTAGTTTCATAACTTATATAATTTAAATTGTCCTATTCCTCTTTATCATTACGAGGGTGACTGGCAAACCCGCCAGCACCCTCATATTATTCTGAGTATTTATCTTCAAGTCTATTCCTCGGCAGACTGGCTGTCGATGAGTTTTACCTTCTCGATGGTAAGCTTTAGCTCCTCCTTAGCCTTGGCAATCTTCTCACGGATGTCTGCCACCATAGCATCGGCATTCTTCGACTTAGAGAAGAATCCGATATTATTCTCCAACAAAGCGATATCCTGCTCCATCTGACGAACCTTGTTATAAAGACGCTCTCGCTCCGAACGCAGACGCTTATCCGAGCCCTGCTTCATATTCTGCAAACGCTCCTTAAAGCGATTCATCGAGCGATCACGCTCCGAGCCACGCAATGCACCGAACATGGCATCAACAGCCTCTTTATACTGCTTCTGCAAAGACTCCTTATGCTTGATAGGGACATAACCAATCTCGCTCCAACGGCGTTGGAATGATTTGATCATATCATAACCTCCAGCCTTGATATCAGCCTGAAGCATCTCCTCGATCAGGGCCTGCTTCTTTTTAAGGTTACTCTCCTGCTCATTATCAATACCAGCAAAGTGCTGAGACTTGCGCTCAAAGAACTTATCACACGCCGCACGGAAACGCTTCCATACCTGATCAGAATAACGGCGAGAGACTGCACCCACCTGCTTCCACTTGGCTTGAAGAGCAATCAACTCATCTGTAGCATGCTTCCAATCCTCACTGTTCTGCAATGCCTCGGCAGCTTCACAGATCTCATTCTTAAGCTGAAGGTTATGCTCCATCTCGCTCTTTACGCCAGCATAGAACTCGCGCTTAGCCTCAAAGAAACGATCACACGCCGAACGGAAACGCTCATAAATGCGAGTATTATCCTTCTTAGGAGCAAATCCGATCGTACGCCACAACTTCTGGATCTCAATCAGACGCTCACTCGCCTTATTCCACTCCTTGCGAGAGGTATATGGCTGCTCAGCCAACGCCTCAGTCTTAGCGCACAACTCGCTCTTGAGCTCCAGATTCTTCATCTGCTCCTGCTTCAGAGTCTCAAAATACTCCTGATGCTGTTTGTTAATACGGCTCGATGCAGACTTGAAACGCTCCCACAAAGCCTCCTTATACTCGTTAGCCACAGGACCTGTCTCGCGCCACTCATCGTGCAACTTCTGCAACTTATGGAACGCCTCCACTATAGATGGCTCAGTCACCAAAGCCTCAGCTTGCTCACAAAGCTCGATCTTCTGTTCGTAGTTACGCTTGAGATCCAAATCACGTAACTCCTTGTTTATCTTAATGAAGTTATAAAAATTCTCAACATGCAGATTGTATGTCTCCCACAAATCCTTCACCTTAGACTGTGGCACAACACCAATCTCGCGCCAACGCTGTTGCAGATCACGGAATTTGGCAAAAGTGCTGTTCAAAGTCTCATCTGAATTGACCAACTCCTTGAGCTCCTCGATAAGTGCGAGCTTGGCTTGCAAATTCTCCTCCTTGATGCTCTCCAGATTAGAGATATACTCATCGCGGCGAGTACGGTACTCCTTGAAAAGATCCTTCAGGCGCTGCTCATCAGCATCTGGCGTAGCTACAAACTCTACACCCTCCTCAGCCTGAGCCTCGAAGGCCTTACGTGCAGCATCAATCTCGGCACGATGTTGTTTGTAGAAAGCGATCTTGATTGCCTCCACACTCTTACGAATAGTCTGCACAGGCTCTGTAGAGAGCAATTCGGCAAACATCTCCACCAATTCTGACTTGCTCTTGCCATTCAGATCACTCTTATCAACCTCCTCGGCAGCCTCCTCCTCATCGGTACCCTCACCGATAGCAAGGCCTGCCTGCTCGGCATCAAAAGCAGCCTCCTCCTCAGAACAATCCTCTGCGACAGATATTGTCACATCCTCAACAACAGTTACATTCAACGCATCATCGGCCTCGCCGATAGACTCCACAGGAGTCGCATGTTTAGAAATTTCAGTAGACATCTCTTTAGTAGTTTTAAGCTTTCCTCTATATTTTATCATATAGACGTGCAAATATAAGAAAATTATCGTGTCAGTATCCGTTTTTTTTCATAGTTTTTCATATATTTGTGAAAAATTAACCAACCATGGCATACAGAATACTACTAATTGATGACGAAGCGGACATTCTGGAGTTCGTAAAATACAATCTTGAAAAAGACGGCTACGAGGTCTTTACAGCATCCAACGGAGCCGAGGGTTTGGAGGTCGCACTAAAGGTGAAGCCCCATTTGATTCTTCTCGACATGATGATGCCCGTATTGGACGGTATAGAGACCTGCAAAGCTATCAGACAATCACCTACGCTAAAGAATGTGATGGTGGTCTTTCTTTCGGCTGTCGGCACAGAGGAGACTATGGTACAAGGTTACGGCGTAGGAGCTGATGACTACATCAACAAACCTATCAAGATGAATGTGCTCAGAGGTAGAGTTCAGGCTATCTTGAAGCGCATCACTCCTGTCGAGATTTCGGACAAAATCGAGATTGACGTAGAGCACTATCAGGTACGTAAGGGTGAGGAGGTTATCACCCTCCCACGCAAGGAGTTCTCTCTTCTCCAATTACTTCACTCTCAGCCGGGTAAACTCTACACCAGAGATGAGATTTATGCCAAGGTATGGGGTAATAAAGTGGTGGTTGGAGACCGCACTATAGATGTTCATATCCGTAAACTCAGACAGAAGATTGGCGAGGATCATATCGTTACGGTCAAGGGCATGGGATACAAATTCGAAGAATAGATTAAGATATGAAAAAAATACTCTTTTTATCTATGGCGACACTACTCGCCATGGTGACTTATGCACAAGATTTTTCAACCCATTTTTGGAACAAAACTCTGCGCGTAGATTACATCTTTGCAGGTAATGCCGATCAGCAATATGTGGCTTTAGATGAGCTCGCTTCGTTTAACGGCTGGGCAGGTCGTAGAGTAAATCTCGACAAGGTTCCAGTCAGAGGTAACGGTAAGATTACGATGATTGACCCTGAGAGCAAAAAGATTCTCTACACCAACACCTTCTCAAGCCTTTTCCAAGAGTGGATCGTAACTGATGAGGCTAAGAAACTCAGCAAGAGTTTCGAGGCCACATTCCTACTTCCTTTTCCCAAGGAGAACGTACTTATCGAGATCACCCTACTCGACAATAGGGGAGAGACACAAGCCACTATGCGTCACGAGGTTTCGCCCAAAGATCAGCTAATTCGTAATTTGGATAATCGCCCTGCGATGGCACACGAATACCTCCTCAAGAGTGGCTCTTCTGAGGAGTGTATCGACATCGCCATCATGGCCGAGGGTTACACTGCCGAAGAGATGAATCTCTTCATGAAAGATGCCCGCACGGCTTGCGATGAGATTTTCCGATATGAGCCTTTTGCCAAATATAAGGATCGTTTCAATGTGATCGCTGTGAAATCTCTCTCTGATCAAAGTGATGTGAGCGTTCCACAGCAAAACGTATGGAAACAGACGGCTTTGAATTCTAATTTTATGACCTTCTATTCACCTCGCTACCTTACAACCAACAGCGTACACATGATCCACGACAACCTTATCGGTGTACCATGCGAGCATATCATAATACTCGCCAA
>JAFOZN010000251.1 GCA_017391185.1 Alistipes sp.
CACTTCGTTATCAACCCAACTTGATTTAAGCAATTTCAATACATCTAATGTCACTAACATGGATAGTATGTTTTTATATTGCTCGGTATCATCGCTTGATTTAAGTAGTTTTAATTTTGGGAATGTTACAGAATTTGACAATATGTTCAAAGGTTTAGGTTACCTCCTCGCAAGCCCTGATATATGTAAAGTATATGTTTCTGCAGATAGTTATACTTGGACGGAAGACAAAAACTTTGGAGTTGGTAATTATCAAATCACAGTAAAATAATTCAATCATAACTTGACAAAAAAATACGGGTAGAATTTTACCCGTATTTTTTGTCTATCTAAAACAGATCAAGTTGCGGATCGGGATAGAGATTTATGACGCGGCATCCAGCATGGCGAGCGCGGCGAAGAGTATAGGCCGTACCTCCACGAGGCACACCATCCCACCAAGCAACTACCACCGTAGCATTATCTACCAGAAAATCATTACGCCTCAGATAGCTCCTATCCGAAGGCACATCGCTCAAAAACTCCGCCCCATCGGCGATATCCGCCACCCGCTTATATTGCTCAGCATCCTCGCCTCGAAAGAGCTGAAAGAAACCCTTATGTGGAACTACGGCGATAAGTTCTACTTCAGGATGCTCCTGCTTTAGCTCAGCGACAATCTCTCCCGCCGCCAAGTCGAATCCCCAAGCCATTCCACACAAAAAACGGCTATAACCCTCGGCATACAACCTACGCACCAACAAACGAAGCTCATCATCGGCCTCGTGGCTATAAGTACGGTGGCCTGTGAAGGCTACGGTGATATCTTTTATCTCTTCCATAAAACAAATTTACCCGTTTGGCGTGGATTTTGCAACTCTTAGAAGTGAATTTTAAAACTATAAGTAATATGAAAGGTACAGGTATTTGCTCATTGGTCTCATTTTTCGGAGGCATGTTGGTCGGTTCGGTAGTAACAATGCTCGTAACGCCACATTCGGGACCAGAGCTTCGCAGCAAAATTCGTGACTACGTAGATCAGGAGGCAGAGAAAATCCGTTGCCACTGCAACGAGGAGAAGTAGTAGTTTCACCCCCAAAAGGAGTATTCAACGATGAGTGAACAGAATCGAGAGAGCGCAGGGATATTTTCTTCTATTATCTTCTTTGTAATCGCCATCTCGTCAGCCGTAATATTGTTAATGGCATCGGCTGTGATATGGATCGGAGAGTTGATAGGATCGGGAGCTCTGGCTTGTTTAATAGTGGCTGCAGTGCTATTGCTTATTGCATGGATGATCTATTTTTTGGCAGCTCGACAATCAATCGAGAAATTGAATCAACATCTGGATCTTATCTATAACATTGCCTCAGCAGCCAGCAACGCCTATCACTCGGCACTCAAATTGATAAACTCCATATTGGGAGAAACGCTATGGCCTAAAACTGAAAAGTAGATGCGAAAAAAGGGCTGGAGAATATCCAGCCCTAACTACTTTATTAAAAATTCAACTACTTGCCGAAGTAGCGGTTATAAAGACCCTGGAAACCAGCTCCGTGACGAGCCTCATCCTTAGCCATCTCATGTACTGTATCATGTACTGCATCGAGATTCTCCTGCTTAGCCAAAGTAGCCAAACGGAACTTATCCTCACATGCGCCGTGCTCAGCCTCAGTACGCTTCTCAAGGTTAGTCTTAGTATCCCAAACTACCTCACCGATCAACTCTGCGAGCTTAGATGCGTGCTCAGCCTCCTCCCAAGCGTAACGCTTGTATGCCTCAGCGATCTCTGGATAACCCTCACGGTCAGCCTGACGGCTCATAGCAAGATACATACCTACCTCTGTACACTCACCGATGAAGTGATCCTGAAGACCCTGCCACAACTCTGGGCTTGCACCCTTACCATCACCCAACTTGTGAACAGTAGCAAACTCCAACTTACCATTGCTCTCCTTTACCTCAACAAATACCTCGGCACCCTTCTTACAAAGTGGACATACTGCAGGAGCTGCATCACCCTCATGAATGTAACCGCAAACTGTACAACGAAACTTCTTAGCCATAATTTTAAATGTTTTTTAAGTTATTAATTTTGTTAATTGTTTTCTGTTTTCCTATTGCAAAGATAAAATAACTTTTAACTTTTGCAAATATATTTTCAATCACAATTTTCTATACTCCTATAAAAATAGCTTATAATTAATCTTGCATCAATAACACTTCCTCTATCTTCTCCACTGAAGTACAATCCTTTACCATCACTCGTTTCTCGGCATCCAATAGATACAACGCAGGGATAGCCTTTAGATCATATAATCGCTGGCGAGAGATTACTTCACCCTTATCATAGGCGTTAATCCATGAGCGAGGATAATCCTCTATATGTTCACGCCACGCCTCAAGATCGGCATCGGGATAAACGACCAAGACAGACAACTCCTTGCGCGAGATCATATCACTGAGCTTGGGGCTCTGGGTAATCTGCTCTTTGATATCACGGCACATCGGGCAACCGGGATTACTGAAAAAAATCATCGTATAATCACTCTTTATCTCACTCATACGCCCACTACGACCAGAAGCCAGAGTATAACTAAAATCATTAGCCACACGACCTATACGATTCTGCATTGCCATTTGCAAATCATAGACGAGGGGCATCTTCTCATACTCATCCATGAGTGGACTTGCAATGGCGGCCTCCAACACAGGGATATAGAGTTCATCGTCTCTGAGTTGCGAATTAGGATTATGCAACACCTCTGAGCCAAGCATCATAAAGTAATCGAACATGCGCTTCGAAGAGGAGGCCTTCTGCATCAGGCGATGCATAGATTTACTACGAAGTGAATCGGGCACATATCCTATGGCATAGACAGAATAGGCTCTAAGCATATTGAGAGTATCTACCCTATCGAGAAATAGTGTATCGGCAAAATCAAATTTATCCCAATAATGCTCATTCATATAGAGAATCTTTTGCTCCGAAGACATGGTCGATGGAGCCAGAGCAGGGATAAATACTGCCGCAGGCTGAGCTTTGGGCTGCTCTTCAAGATTAGCGACTACATTTTGCTGAGATTTACCACCTCGGCACGCAATCATCGTAAGCAGGAGCAGGAACAACCCTATATAATATATGTATTTCATATTACGCTTCATTTGTTACACAAATATAACTATTCAAACGCTAAAACATTGTGTAAGGAGTCAAAAAAAAGTGAGTTGGCCCGATTTAAGCCAACTCACGCAACATATTTTCTGTATAAAATCAGAATTCCTCCTGCACTTCAGACCACAAAGCCACGTCCTCGGCAGAAGAAGAGAGAATCACAGCCTCAGCACCAGCTATGTATTGCTCCGCCATCTTGAGGAATACTTTGGCATCTGAGCCATAGACCTCGCTATAGGCAGCCTGCTTAGCCAAAAGATGTGTGATAATGATATATCCAACCGACTCTACCAAACGGCGAGCATGGAAATCTCTAAACTGTGTAGACTCCTTACATACACTCTCCACGTGAGCAACCATCGCTTCCACACGTTCTCTAAGAGAGATAAGTCTCTCTTTAACTGTCTGCATCGACTCAGCATACTCCATCGCTTCATATCGGGCAATACTATCCATAAATACGCCCTTAGTAACGCCATTGATAGCAGCTACGACCTGCAATTGTGAAGTACCCTCGTAGATATTCAACACGCGAGCATCGCGATAGAGGCGCTCACACGCAAAATCCTTCATATAGCCCGATCCGCCATGAATCTGAACCGAATCGTATGCCAACTCATTGGCAAACTCCGAAGATAACAATTTTACAAGAGGAGTATATACATCAGCCAAACGATTATAATACTTCATCTCCTGACGCTCCTCGCCCTCCAACGAACGCTCGCGCGAGATATGAGCATACTGCTTATACACCTCCACAAAACGGCTTGTCTCATAGAGCAATGCTCGTGTTCCATGCAACTTGGCACGCATCTCGGTGAGCATCTGAGAAACAGCAGGGAACTTAATGATATCGCGACCAAACTGCTTACGTTCATGAGCATACTTCAACGCCTCACGATAAGCCGCCTCACACAAACCTACCGACTGGGCTCCGATACCAAGACGTGCAGCATTCATCAACGACATGACATATTTGATAAGTCCCATACGGCGATCACCTACCAACTCAGCGGGTGCATCGGTAAAGACCAACTCGCAAGTTGGCGAGCCCTTGATACCGAGTTTATTCTCGATACGGCGCACCTTCATACCTCCGCTACGTTTATCATATACAAACATCGACAAGCCTCGAGCATCCGCAGTTCCCTCCTCGGTACGAGCCAAAACAAGCGAGACTTCTGCATCGCCATTGGTAATAAAACGCTTCACGCCATTGAGCAACCAACACTGACGCTCCTCACTCCACGAAGCCTTCAACATAGCAGCACCCAAATCCGAGCCTGCATCTGGCTCAGTCAGACTCATGGCGCAAGTAGCTCCTTGACACACCCATGGGAGATATTTCTCTTTCTGTTCCTCTGAGGCAAACTCATTCAAGGTCTCGGCACAATCCTGCAAACCCCATATATTCTCGAAGCTGGTATCTGCACGCGCTACCATCTCATTGGCCATAACAAAGCAGATAAGCGGGAAATTCAACCCTCCAAAACGGCGAGGCAAGGTTATACCATTCAAGCCTGCCGCATTCACAGCTTTCATATTAGCCACCGTACCTGAGGCGTACTCCACCCTATCATCGACTACACGAGGGCCCTCTTTATCAACCCCTTCAGCATTGGGTGCAATCACATCGACACACAACTCTCCCACCAGAGACATCACACGGCGGAAAGTATCCATAGCATCCTCAAAGTTATGAGGTGCCGTATCATAGAGGTTCTTCTCCGAGAAATCTCTCTCCTTGAGTTCCACAATCTTGCGCATCAAGGGATGCTCAAGGTGGTACTGCAAATCTTTATTATCTAAAAAGAAGTTAGCCATCTCTTACTTTGAGTTTTGTTTATAATACTTTATCATCTTAGGGATAACCTCTCCCACATCACCCACAATCGCATAGTCGGCAATTTTATGAATAGGTGCATTGGGATCGCTATTAATAGAGATAATCTTCGCAGACTCATCCATTCCTGCCGTATGCTGAACGTGGCCTGAGATACCACAAGCGACATAGAGTTTGGGGCGTACGGTAACTCCCGTCTGGCCTATCATACGCTCATGCTCGCAGAAACCTGCATCAATCGCAGCACGGCTCGCCCCGACCTCTCCGCCAAGCACCTCGGCCAAATCGTAACAGAGTTTAAAGCCCTCCTTAGAGCCCATACCGTAACCACCAGCCACAATAACATTGGCACCTTTGAGATTGATTTTACGCTCCTCTATCTCGCGGCTAATGATTTTCACGGCAAGGTCTGCATCCGAGATACACTCTCGCCATGCAATCTCTCTGCGCTCACCCTTAGCTGGGCTTTGAGCCACCTGCTTACGCATAACACCCTCACGCACAGTCGCCATCTGAGGACGATGATCGGGAGTGATAATCGTAGCAATGACATTACCGCCAAAGGCTGGACCAATCTGATACAGGATATTATCATACTCCTTACCAGACTCTTCATCCACATGAGAGCCAATCTCCAACTGAGTACAATCGGCCGTAAGTCCCGTACGCAACGCAGCAGAGACTCTCGGTGCAAAATCTCTACCTACAGAGGTAGCACCAAACAAAACTATCTGAGGCTGCTCAGCCTTAATCAATCCACTCATGACCGAAGCATGAGGCTGACTGCGGAAAGGTGAGAAGATCTCATCGTCTGCCACCCACACTACATCGGCACCATACTGAGCCAACTCTTTCTCTACGCCGTCAAGAGCCGAGCCAATAACCACAGCCTCCAACTTAACACCCAACTTATCGGCTAACTCTCGGCCCTTGGTCAAGAGTTCCAGACTAACTTCAGCAATCTTGCCCTCACTAAACTCAATATATACAAATATATTATTCATACCTTATAGCATTAGATTAGCCGAGCGTATGGCTCGCCATGAGTTCAACCATCAATTCCTTAACGTCCTCATCCGAAGATGTGAGTCGCTTAGACTCCTTGGATTGGAATACCACAGCCTGAACATCCTTAACCTTGGTAGGAGATCCCGCAAGACCTAACTGAGTCTCATCGCACTCGATATCCGAAGCACTCCACTCCACGATTTGGAGATAATCACGCGCCGAAGCCAAATTAGCTGAGAGAGAGTGCTCATTAGCCCTCATCTCACTCGAAGTCATGGAATGCTTATATTTCATTATAAGACGTGCATTTTGTGGGCGTACCGCAGGCGCAGAGTAGTTGACCGTCAAAACCGCTGGTAGCGGAGTCTCTACCACCTCAACACCTCGCTCCAAACGGCGGCGTACTACGATAGACGAATCCTCCACATGAAGAATCTCCTCAGCATAAGTCACCTGAGGCAAGCCTAAGGTCTGAGCTACCTGAGGGCCAACCTGTGCTGTATCGCCATCAATAGCTTGGCGACCAGCGAAGATAATATCAGCTTCTATTTTACGTAACGCACACGATAGAGCATAAGACGTAGCGAGTGTATCCGAGCCAGCGAATTTGCGGTCCGAGAGAAGGTAACCACCATCGGCACCTCTGAACATCGCCTCACGAATAATATCGGCAGCACGTTGTGGACCCATACTAAGTATATACACCTTAGAGCCTTCGCGCTGCTCTTTGAGTCGTAAAGCCAACTCCAAGGCATTCAAATCCTCAGGATTAAAAATAGCAGGCAATGCCGCTCGATTTACCGTACCCTCAGGGGTAATGGCATCCTTACCCACATTGCGGGTATCGGGCACCTGCTTTGCCAATACAACAATTTTTAATGCTTTTTTCATTTATCTAAATATGGTTACTATCGGGTTATGCCGCGACCACTATCCCAATAAAAAATAAAGGCTCGAAACAACAATCACGATATCGAGCTCAGGATTGAGAATACGCGACTTATTCACAACCCTTCGAGTTCGACATCTCGACTCTTATTTCAAGCACTTATCACTTAAAAATATCTTTAGCACAAATACCAAACGCAACAAGTTCCAATTTAGTATCCCTGCATTAACATCTCTCCTAAAGATTTTTGCTTGCTACCTCTCCAAACGAAGAAGCTGCAAACGTCCATCTATCAAACACTCAACACTACGTCTTGGACTCAACTCCTCGATCGGCTCGGCCGACAGCTCTATCGGACGAGGTGATGAGCAGAAGTCTTATACCTGCCTGACCAACCTCGCGATATTTTCTCGCGACATCATCGTTATAAGTACCATCTCGGATATGCTTCACACCTAACTCCAGCAAACGAGGCTTTAGAATCTCCTCATACTTACCATAGGTCGTACGTAATATCCGAAGTGGGTATTTACACCGATAGAATTGACAAAATCACTCGCTCTACGAGCCTTAGTCTTGACTAACTCCTGGGCCAATAGCTGAGTTGCTCCGAGTGTTGCGACAACCCCCCAGAGCAACTTAAGCATTCTATTGAAAAATCTCATAGAGAAAGTCCGTTTGAGACAAACTATCGGACAATAGTCTCCTCACGGTCTGGACCTACCGAGATAATCTTCACAGGCACACCTGTCTCAGCCTCGATAAACTCTACATAATTCTTGAACTCCTGTGGGAAGTCCTCATAACGGCGAACCTTGCAGATATCACACTTCCAACCTGGGAATTCTGTATATACTGGCTCCAAATCATCGGTAACCTCATAAGGGAAGTGGTCAACCACCTCGCCACCGATCTTGTAAGCCGTAGCGACCTTAATAGTCTCAAAGTCGTTCATAACATCAGACTTCATCATGATGAGCTGAGTAACACCATCGACCATCACAGCATACTTCAAAGCCACCAAGTCCAACCAACCACAACGGCGTGGACGACCTGTAACAGCTCCGAACTCGTGACCAATACGGCGCAACTCCTCACCTACCTCATCAAAGAGCTCTGTTGGGAATGGGCCACTACCTACACGTGTACAGTATGCCTTGAAGATACCATATACATCACCGATCTTGGTAGGTGCAACACCCAAACCTGTACAAACTCCTGCACATACGGTATTAGATGAAGTAACGAATGGGTATGTACCGAAATCAACATCAAGCAAAGAGCCCTGAGCGCCCTCAGCAAGGATAGCAACATCCTGCTTAATCATCTCATTCACCTCATGCTCGCTATCGATAAAGCGGAAACCCTTCAGATACTCGATACCCTCCATCCAAGTCTTCTCATACTCTGTAACATCGTACTCGAAACCTGCATACTGGCTGAGCATCTCCTCATGCTTAGACTTGAGTTTATTGTAACGATCTACAAAATTTGGAGCCAACACATCGCCGAAACGCAAACCATTACGGCCTGTCTTATCCATATATGTAGGACCGATACCCTTCAATGTAGATCCGATCTTAGACTTACCCTTCGCAGCCTCGCTCGCAGCATCGAGCATACGGTGTGTTGGGAGAATGATATGAGCTTTCTTCGAGATAAAGAGCTTCTCCTTCACAGGGATACCCTGCTCAGCGATATTACGAAGCTCCTCGGTAAGGCTTACTGGATCAACAACCACACCGTTACCGATAATATTAACAGAGCCGTCACGGAAGATACCCGATGGAACGGTACGCAACACAAAGCTCTTATCACCAAAATGCAATGAGTGACCTGCATTAGGACCACCCTGGAAACGAGCAACAACAGTATAGTTAGGAGTCAATACATCGACAACCTTACCCTTACCTTCGTCACCCCACTGCAAACCAAGAACTACATCTACTTTTTTCATTATCTATTAGTAATTTAGACAAAAACTATTTTTTGCACTCAAAGTTACATATTTTTTTTCATCTGCAAACTATCGGGTGATGGATTTTTTCAACAGATTGTTAAAAGAGACGCATTGTGGTCAATTTATCCTATAGTGTGGCAAACGCACTTTACTCATTAACCACAGCCTACACCATCAAAAAAAGCGATCTGTCATCACAAAAGACAAGCAGACCGCTATAATCGCACTATTAATTCACCGAATCACTCCTCCAATAGCTATATGAAGATAAATTTTAGAATAAACAATATCGCCATAATATACATCGCGGGTGTAATCTTCCTAAAATTACCGCATATCATATTCATCAACACATAGGCAATCATACCGAGCAAAATACCATTTGAAATAGAGTATGTCAAAGGCATCATAATCATACACACAAAGGCTGGGATAGACTCCGAAAAATCATCCCATGAGATATTAATTATAGGTTCGACCATCAAAAGTCCCACAATAATAAGCGCAGGAGCAGTCGCTGCCGATGGGATAGAGAGGAACAGTGGAGAAAAAAACAACGCTACGACAAAGCACATAGCAACAGAGAATGCTGTAAGCCCCGAACGACCACCCTGAGCAACACCCGCAGCGCTCTCCACATAGGTGGTGGTTGTAGATGTTCCGAGCATTGCGCCAACAGTTGTTGCAATTGCATCAGCCATAAAGGCCTGCTTGAGTCTATAAATATTACCCTTCTGATCGACCATCTTAGCCTTGATACACACACCCACAAGAGTACCTACTGTATCGAACATATCGATAAAGAGGAATGTGAATACCACAACAAGCATATCAAGCGTAAAGATGTTCTCGAACTCAAATTGACAAAATATTGGAGCCACAGATTCAGGCTGTGACAAAACTCCTTTATACTCAGTAACACCCATAGGGATACCTATCACCATGGTCACAAGGATACCGACAAGGATAGCCCCTGGGATGTTACGTGCATACATAAATCCCGTAATGACCAAACCGATCATGGCAAGTAGCGCAGAGCCAGATGTGATATCGCCCAGCGCCACAAGTGTCGAATCATTATGTACAACCACGCCAGCACTACTCAATCCGATGAATGCTATAAAGAGACCTATGCCTGCACCAATAGCATTGCGTAGACTCAAAGGAATGGCATCGACTATCGCTTCACGAACATTGGTTATAGTAAGAATGATAAATATCAGGCCTTCGAGCAACACTGCCGTAAGAGCAAATTGCCACGAATAACCCATACCAAGACACACGCTATAAACAAAGAAGGCATTGAGGCCCATTCCCGGAGCAAGTCCGAATGGCAACTTACCCCAAAACGCCATCGCCAAACATCCTACAACTGCTGCCAAAGCCGTAGCAGTAAATACCGCACCGCCACTCATACCATCCAACAGGCTAAACATAGACGGATTCACTGCAAGAATATAAGACATCGTAAGAAATGTAGTGATTCCTGCCAGAATCTCTTTTCTGATTGTGGTTTGCGCTGGATCAAACCCAAATAGTTTTTTAAGCATTGTAAATATTAGATTAGAGTGTTAAAAATTCCATTTTGCAGCCAAAGTAGGCATCACGCTACATAATTCATATATGATTCAAAAAAAACTCTGCATCACATCTAATTAGAATAAATACTCCACAGAGCCCGTTTTATATCAAATCCATATCTACTAAATACAAATATAGGAAAATTATATTCTATACGTACAAAACGTAGCAAAAATCCACTCTTTCATCTTTCATCTCTCATCTTTCATCCAAAAAACAAGAGTCCTAACTCGAAAGCGAGCCAGAACTCTTGGTCCTCAAATAATGCGACCCGAAAGACCGCACTACAAAAATAAAATTCAGATCAGACTACATATCATCCTCTCCCATCTCCTCATCAGCAGGAATCTCATCTGCACCCTTGAGCTCATCCTCGCCGTAGAAGTCATCCTCCAAAGCATCATCAGCCGAGTCGTCAATCTTCACATCGATCTTAACCAAGTAAGAGATCTCCTCAGTCTCGAATGGGACAACATAGAAGAAATCGCCATTTGGCTTATCAATACGTTGCATTACCTCTGAAAATCCTTTTGGATAGAGAGCCTTAACCTCCTGCTGCAACTCCAATGGGAGGTTGTTAAATGATGTAACTAATCTCTTTTTTGTACTATTTGGTGCCATAATTACCGAAATTTTCTGCAAGTATAAGCAAAATTTACATATCAATGCAAATGTTTATATTTTTTTTGCTTTTTTTTTATTTTTCGTCATTCTTACAAACAAATTGTGTACCTTTACCCCAAATTATCATAAGCAATGAGCATAGAGAAGCAAATCAAGGAGTTGCGCCAAAGACTCAACCACTATAACTATCTATACTACGTGGAGAATGCCCCCGTAGTGAGCGATTATGAGTTTGATCAGATGCTACGAGAGTTACAGGAGTTAGAGAAACAGCACCCCGAATTTGCCGACCCCAACTCTCCAACGGCCCGTGTAGGAAGTGACCTGAGTAATGCTTTCAAGAGCGTGGATCACGCCTTCCCGATGCTATCACTATCGAACACCTATTCGCTCGAAGAGCTTCACGAATGGGTAGAAAAGATCAGCAATGAGGTTGGTGAGGTGGAGTTTGTCTGCGAGCTTAAATTTGATGGTACGGCAATATCCTTGACATACGAAGATGGCAGATTACTACGAGCTGTGACACGAGGTGACGGCTCACGAGGCGATGATGTGACGGAGAATGTGCGTACTATTCGTTCCATCCCGCTTATGCTCAACGGAGAGGATTACCCCTCTTATTTTGAGATCAGAGGTGAGATATTTATGCCATACGCATCGTTCGATAGACTCAATGCCGAGCGAGAGAAGAACGAAGAGCCTCCTTTTGCCAACCCTCGCAACGCTGCGGCAGGTACGCTCAAGCAGCAACAGTCGAAGATCGTAGCTCAACGTGGTCTGGATTGTACACTTTACCAGATTGCAGGCCAGAATCTGGCTTTTACATCCCACTCAGAGAGTTTAGAGGCTGCAAAAGGCTGGGGCTTTAAGATCTCGGACAAGATAAAGGTATGTCGCACCACAGCCGAGATAGATGATTTTATCAGCTATTGGGACATCGAGCGTAAGGCTCTGCCATTCCCGACCGATGGTGTGGTCATCAAGGTCAATCGCTTTAGCGACCGCAAGGCATTAGGTACAACCGCCAAAGCTCCCAAATGGGCTGTTGCATATAAATTCAAGGCCGAGCAAGCCCTCACACGACTACTCAAGGTGAGCTATCAGGTGGGACGCACGGGCGCGATAACTCCTGTAGCAAATCTTGAGCCTGTATTGTTGGCAGGCACTACCGTAAAGCGTGCTACGCTACACAACGCCGATCAGATCATGGCGTTGGATCTCAGGGAGGGCGATATGGTCTATGTAGAGAAGGGTGGCGAGATTATCCCTAAGATTACGGGCGTAGAGATAAGTGAGCGTAAAGCCGAAAGTGAGCCACTACAATACATCACTCATTGCCCCGAATGTGGAGCAGAGCTTGTGCGCTACGAAGGCGAGGCTAAGCACTACTGCCCTAACCAAAGCCACTGCCGTCCACAGATTTTGGGACGAATTATACACTTCATACGCCGCAAGGCTATGAATATCGAGGGCTTGGGAGAGGAGACCATTGAGCTGCTTTTCGAGAATGGCCTTATCAACAATATGGCCGACCTATACGACCTTCGCGCCGAACAACTTGCCGTATTGCCACGCTTGGGCGAAAAATCGGCCCGCAACATAATGCAGAGCTTGCAACTTTCACTCGATGTGCCATTCCATAGAGTATTGTTTGCGTTGGGAATTCGTTTCGTGGGAGAGACTACAGCAAAGTATATCGCAGCACACTTCAAGGATATGGACTCGGTAATAAATGCCACCAAAGAGGAACTTACTCAGGCCGAAGAGGTGGGCGATAAAATTGCCGATTCTATAATAGAGTATCTGCACGATGAGCAGAATATAGAGATAATAGAGCGTCTGCGCAAGGCTGGCCTTAAATTCAAGGCTGAAGAAAAGGCTCAGAAATCCAATGTACTGGAGGGGTTGAATTTTGTTATTTCTGGAAGTTTCTCACTCCACTCAAGAGATGAACTCAAGGCTATGATTGAAGCACATGGAGGTAAAAATCTCGCTGCCGTATCGGCCAATACTTCATATCTTTTGGCGGGAGATAAAATCGGCCCAGCCAAATTGCAGAAGGCGACAAAACTCGGCATCAAGATTATTTCTGAGGAGGAGTTCCTCAAGATGATTCTAACAAGCGACCACGACACCGAGCAAAACCCGACAGAGCAGACTAAGTCAAAGGCCGAGAATCCTACCCCACAGGAGCAGACAAAGACAAACGAGATAGTAACACAAGGTTCACTCTTTTAGAGAGAGCCATTAACCATAAAGAGAAAATATACCAATATGAAAAATAGACTTAAAGGCGTTGGTGCCGCAATGATCACCCCATTCAAGGCAGATATGTCGATTGATTGGGAGGCATTGGAGAGAATGATAAATTATGTAATTGATGGCGGTAGCGACTATATCGTTGCGTTGGGCACTACTGCCGAGACTCCTACCCTAAGCCATGATGAGAGAGCAGAGGTTTTGCGCTTCACTAAGCAGGTCGTTGCAGGCCGTTGTCCCATAGTAGCAGGCGCGGGAGGAAACAACACGGCAGAGGTTATACGCCAATTGGGAAAGATGGATTTGGAGGGCGTAGATGCTATTCTGAGCGTCACACCATATTATAATAAACCTTCGCAGGAGGGATTGTATCGCCACTTTGAAGCCGTTGCTAAGGCTTCACCCGTACCCGTAATCCTCTACAACGTACCAGGACGCACAGGCGTGAATATGAATGCCGACACCACATGCCGTTTGGCTCAGGTAGAGAATATCATCGGCATCAAAGAGGCATCGGGCAAGATTGATCAGATAGAGCAGATAATCAAGAATCGTCCAAAGGGATTTTTGGTACTCTCAGGCGATGACGGCATGACGGTGGATGTTATGCGCAAGGGCGGAGATGGAGTTATCTCTGTGGCGGTAAATTCATTCCCGAAGCGATTCTCTCATGTTGTATATCTGGCCAAAAACGGGCTCTTTGATCGTGCCGAGGAGGCTTAC
>JAFOZN010000252.1 GCA_017391185.1 Alistipes sp.
ATTATCATGAGGTACGCAGAAAAGGTAATGCTCCATCAGATGGTGCAACAAACATTCACAGAAAGAAAGGCTTACGATGCCTTCTCGGATAGAGCAGACAGGAGGTTGTGGTTTGTGAAAAAATCTCAAATCCTTGGTGGCCTAAGAGATATTATCGAGCGGTATGAATTTGAATATCAGGTTATAAGAAAAATTGCTGACAGAGAGCGCTCCGAGTTGACCAGTAAAAAGGATTTGAATGAAGAGTCATCACGACTATACAATGCTCAAATCGAGTTATTGGAAGAAGTCGTAGAAACAAGAAAGCTGATGGCAGACACATTAAAGTCAGTAAGGCATTCCGTAACAATTTGGAAGCGTTACTCTTCAAAAGACGTAAATATGATGACAAGCCTGACCGACAAACTTATACCAACACTCCGTGACCTGTCTGATGTAGCAGGTCTCTTGGAAAAGTATGATAAGCCCTTTTATAGCAACAACCGTAAATTTCAATAGTTATGTTCAACACAAAATCAAAGAATCTCCACTTCGCACATTTTGACATTGCGGGGTTCTCCTATTGGGAGGGATGCATGGTCATGAACCAGCTTAAAATCGGTGACGAGGTACAGCTCGTACGAGAGGAAAACAACAAGTTTGATCCTTACGCAGTAGCGATCATGTTCGACGGATACAAGCTCGGCTACATCCCACGTACGAATAACGAACAGTTCTGCGCCCTTATGGATCAAGGACACTCAAACATCTTCGAAGCCCGCATCCAGCGCATCACTCCTGACAGCCACATGGAACATCAGGTCAGCGTAATCGTATACTTGAAGAAAGCTTAATTTCTTTTTGCTCATTGATTGCTCAGCCCAAAGGCAATATGCCGTATGGATTTACGGCCACTGTTGCCTTTGAGGTTGGGGTTCAGCCATAAAGCATCACGAAGACTAATCATATCGTAGCTTTATCTAAAAAGATATTCGATAAGGAGCTGCCATCTATCTCTCAAAAAAATCATGGTATAAGATTATTTTGTATATTTGTCAAAAATAGACAACTCCGTATGTAAGATTATCTTTTAGGCTATGTTATTTGGTGCTAAAATTCGTTCTCTGCGAGAAGAGAAAAAGATGCTGCAACGCGAACTCGCGGCAGCATTATCCGTTGACACACCCATGTATAGCCGTATTGAGAGAGGTGAAAGGCCAATTAAAAGAGAACAGATTAAGATCATTGCAGACATTCTCTGTGCAGATGAATCCGAACTTTTGAAATTATGGCTGGCAGATCAAGTATCTGCACTATTTAACGGAGAAGAGGATATTATTAACGATGTTTTAGATATCGCAAAAAGCGGTATGGGAAATATGGGTAAGAAAAAGGAGATAAAATTCATAGACCTATTTGCTGGTATCGGAGGATTCCACTATGCCATTGAAAGCATAGGAGGAGAATGTGTTTTTGCAAGTGAATGGGATAAGAACGCCAGAATTACATACGAAGCGAACTTCAAAGAGAGGTCGCCGTGGTTATTTCAGACAGATGAGGATGGAAATATGCCATACTTCAATGGTGATATCAATGATGCAGATCCAAACCAGATACCTGACTTCGATGTTCTGTGTGGTGGATTTCCATGTCAGGCATTTTCAATAGCAGGGCTTCGTAAAGGATTCGAGGATACTAGAGGTACTCTCTTCTTTAACATAGCAAATATCGTTCATCATAAGATTCTGCAAGGTAAAAAGCCAAAAGTTCTTCTCCTTGAAAACGTCAAGGGGCTTAAGAGTCACATGAAGGGCCAAACTCTGAAAACCCTCTTGAATGTCCTTGAGAACGACCTTAATTATAAAGTTAAGATAGAGGTGCTAAATGCAAAATATTTTGGTGTACCTCAAAATAGGGAAAGATTATTCTTTGTTTGCTGGGATAAAGAACAGATTCCCGTTGATGACTTTAATTTTCCACTCGGCTTAGAC
>JAFOZN010000253.1 GCA_017391185.1 Alistipes sp.
CCTGCTCCAAACGAGTTGGTACAGAAGGCTGAGATCCCTGGAGGTATGTACTCTAACATGGTAGCGCAGCTCAAGCAACTCAAGGCTGAGGATATTTTGCCACGTGCTATGGAGTTGATCCCATCGGTACGTCTATCGGCAGGTTTGCCACCACTCGTTACACCTACTTCGCAGATTGTAGGCGCTCAGGCCGTAAACTGCGCATTGGACGAGAAGGCAGGTCGTGAAATGTACACCAACAAGAGTTCTCAGTTCGTAGGCTTGGTTAAGGGTGAGTATGGTCATACACCAGTAAAGATTGATCCTGAATTCCGTTTCAAGATCTGCGGCATAAGAGAGGAGACTCCATACGATACATCGAAATACACCATGCAACCTAACCCAGAGTTGGAGGAGGCTGGCGGAGTGAAGTTGGCTGAGAACGAGAAGGAGATGCTTCTTTTGGAGTTGTTCCCTCTTGTTGCTAAGAACTACCTCACAAATGTAAAGAAGAAGGCATACGAGGCAAAGATGGCAGCTTTGGCAGCCGAGCAGGAGAAGAAGGCAGCCGAGCAGGAGAAGATGGCATCAGAAGCCGCAAAAGTTGAAGCCGCTAAGCCTGCCGAACCTAAGGTTGTAGCACAGCCCATCACAGGCAATGTCGTAGAGGCACCTCTGCCTGGTCGAGTAATCGAGATTTTGGTCAAGGTTGGCGATGAGGTCAAAGTAGGTCAGGCTGTTGTGGTACTTGAGGCGATGAAGATGGAGAACTCTATCACATCGAACTATCACGGCACAGTAAAGCAGATACTCGTTTCATCGGGTGATGCAGTAGCTGCAAATGCTGCGTTGGTCGAGATCGAGTAACAGGACTTGCGATAAATAGATTTCCCTCGGAAGTTTTCAATGCTTTCCGAGGGAAATTTTTATTTCATCAAAGGTAATTCTATTCGTGAAGTGTGTTCCTTGTCGTGATATATCTTCACCTGAGAAGGGATAAAATCCGAGGCCTTGGCTTTATAGGGATCAACAAACTGCTGAGGGTTCATATCAAAGAGTGGGAACCATGAGCTCTGCACTTGAACTTTGATTCTATGTCCCGCCATAAAGGTATGAGCCACATCGACAAGAGATAGCGAAATCTCCTCTATCTGGTTAGGCGTAAATGGCTTAGGCTCAGATAAACTATTACGATAGCGACCTCGTAAGATATCACCGCGTACCAGCATCTCATATTCGCCCTCAGGGCCGACATCAATTACCTTAACCACAAAATCAGCATCAGAAGTAGAGATAGAGGCAAACAAATGAGCCTTAATAACTCCAACAACAGTCACATCCTCCACCAAAGGAGCCGAAACGAACTCTAAGAGATCCTCTCTCCCTTGCAAAAAAGCCTGCGAAGAGACCATATATGCCGAAGCTCGCTTATTATCTACATCGTGGTAATATGGAACGGGATTTTGCGGATCTGAGATATAAGAGCTATAAGATGATGAATAATCAGAGGCTTCATCGGCAAGAGTACCCTCTTCGGTAAAATATAATATTTTTTGCTCTTGAGACACAGCAGGCCACTCTGACATCTCTCGCCAGCAATTCTCTCCTCCAAAAAATATCAATCCTCCAGCCTCTGAAAGACCGCCATCACCCTCCTCGCGCAAGAACTTTTCGAAGAATGGAAATTCAACCTCATCACGATAAAATGTAGATAATGAATCCTCGCTAAAGACAACATCGCCCAAAGAGTTTGCAGCGTCATTGCCGCGCCATGCGCCATGCGCCCATGGGCCAACGACAAAACGACAATCGGCATCGGGATTTACTGCTCGCATAGCGTGATATGTAGCCCATGTACCATAAGAATCCTCGGCATCATACATCCCTCCAACCAAAAGCATCGGCACATCTGTTCGAGCGATCTTCTCGACAGCCTTACGGCTCGAACGACTCTGCCACCATGCATCATAATCGGGATGGTCCATCATTTCATCCCAAAATGGGATGCGTCCAGATAGTTTTGTAGTGATATCTGTGATGCGGTTTTTCATAAAGAAATCCCACTGTTTTCCCTGCACCAATGGCTCAAATACCGCAACGTCAGGAGAAGGTTTTTCGCGCCCTGCCTCACCAAAATTAGGAAGAAACGATGCGGCATCCATCAGAGCAAAAGCTCCGTTATGATGGAAATCATCACCTACATACCAGTCAAAAATAGGAGCTTGCGGAGAGATAGCTTTAATAGACGGATGAGCACTTGCACCCGCCATCAAGGTATAGAAGCCATCGTATGAGCACCCATAGAAGCCTACTCTACCATTATGATGCTTGATTTTACGCAACAACCACTCCACGCTATCGTATGCATCGGTGGATTCATCTACGCCACCTTCACCCATCGGACGCACATTAACAAACTCTCCTTCGCTCAGAAAGCGACCTCGCACATCCTGAAAAACAAGGATATATCCCGCACGAAGGTAATTTTCATATATTGGCTTCAGACATAGGTCAAATTGCTTTTTACCATAAGGATGTGAGCCGTATGGCGTACGGGTAAAGAGCACAGGATGCTTTGTGCGTTTATCCTTGGGCGCAAAGACTGCTGTATAGAGCTTCACGCCGTCTCGCATTGGGATCATATATTCTGCCTTGGCATAGTTTGCCTTGAGCCATCGGGCATCAACGACCTCTACGGATTGTGCTTCGTCCTCAGCCCTCTTCTCTTTGGCCTGCATGGTCACCGAGGAGAATATCAGCAGAGAGAGCAGTATGGCTAATGTATGGATATATCTATTCATGGTTACATTGTAATATATATACAAAGATACACATTTCATAGGATATATCAACCGTAGTCGAGAGAAAAGCTCACACCTACGCTTTATCCACACCTACCGAACCATCATTTTGCTCTGGTTGCTTAACATAGAGATTCGTAACATAGATGGTAAATATTGGAAAAAACATCATCCCCAAAGCGGGCAACAACACGGCCAAAATCTTTCCTATAGTGGTCACAGGGAATATAGCTGCACCAACGGTCGTAACACCCATCCAAGCCCACCACAAGGCGTTGCCAAAACCATGCAGTTTATCATTGACCATCACCTCATAGTCATAGAACATCAAAGCGGCAAGATAGGTAAAACAAACCACCGTAAATATATACGCCCAAAAGATTCTGCCGACTCCACCAGCAACAAACCAGCGCACAACTACACCCATCGCAACAAATGCTCGGAGCAAAGGCAAAGCAGCCATCACGATACTCCACCCTCTATCGAGTTCTACATCCATCCAGCTTAAGATATTCAGATATGGAATGGAGAGCAGAAAAAACAATAGATTAAACACAAAATAGCGATCGGTATCATCGCTCGAAAGCATAGCCGAAGCAAAGTCAATCATAAAAATGACGCATACAGCCAGTTGCAACCACATATACCACTCCGAATAGCTGAGATGATCCCCTGTCAGCACCTCTATCGAAACACCTACCAACAAGGCCAAACCTGCGATAAGATTTATCGCCCCGCCAAATCCTTTATAAATACTCATAAAAAAACTTTTTACCCATCAAATACAAATGCTATGCCGTAAAAGAGTAGGCAAAAAGCGATTTTTTGCTACAAAAGCGAAAAAAGTCGCAAGAAAAAGTAAATTTTCTTAAAAATATTTTGCACGATTGAAAAATTGACTTATCTTTGCACTCGCAATAAGGCAATGGCGAGATAGCTCAGCTGGTCAGAGCGCATGATTCATAATCATGAGGTCGAGAGTTCAAGTCTCTCTCTCGCTACGAAGCAAAAGGATTTCTCTGAAATCCTTTTTTCGTTTCAAGTCGTTCGGGATGTAGCTCAGCCCGGTTAGAGTACACGTCTGGGGGGCGTGTGGCCGCAAGTTCGAATCTTGTCATCCCGACAAAAAAATCTGGAATCCCACACGAGATTCCAGATTTTTTCTTTATGAGTGGAGGGGGCTACCCTACTTCTTCTTAAACAAGTTACCAATACCCTTTACCAACTCTTTGGCTTTATCTACCTTCTCGGTTTGTGTTGCAGTAGCGGTAGAGTCGGCTGATTCTCCACTTGACTCAGAGTTACCTCCTCCAAGCAATTTATTAGCAAGGCTCTTGGTTGCCTCCTTAGCTGCTTGCTTGGCAAGGCTCTCCATATCGATACCGACCTTAGGTGAAGAGAATGTACCACCGATAGTCATATCCACAGTACCGAGTTTTGCCACCTGACCTGCCGATGCAGGGATAGTAATCTTACCCTTATAGTCGATAGTCTGATCCAAACCAGTAGAGCCTGAAAGATTCATCACATAATCGGCAATCTTCAAATCAAATGGTTTGGTATTCACACGGCCATCCTTGATGGTGAAATCTATCTTGAGATCCTTAACCTTTGCCTGTTTCAACTCTGGCTTCTTCACGATGTCGGCTACCGCATCAATAAACTTCACACCGCTAAGGCTTAGATCCTTAGTAGAGAGCGATCCGCTACCGTTGAGAGTCTGCACAACAGGGCTCATCTCGTCATTCAGATCGGTATCAACCTTGACACTACCAGAGAAATTACCCTTAAGATTAGAGAAGATAGGTGCCAACTTCTGTACCATATCCAAATCGGTATATGCCTGAGCAAAAGAGATATTATTCAACGCAAAACCAGCGTTAAGATGTGGCAAAGCACTACCCTGCGTAGCGTAAGAGCCATTGACAACCACACCACCGCCCATAGTATTGAGCGAGAGATTCTGCATATCAACCTTACCATCCTTCACCACGAGCAAACCCTTGAGATCAGAGAAGGTCATCTTACCAAAGAGCACCTTACTAAAGTTAGCCTGCATACGGAAGTCAATGTTCTCTGGCACACGGATAGCACCACTCGCCTCAGTCGCAACCTCAGACTCCTCCGCCTGCTCCTCAGCAGCTGCTTCAGCCGAAGCATCCTGACTCATAAAGTCATTGAGATTAAACATCTGGCTTGCTACATTGAGCGTACCCTTAAGTGTCGTACCCTTAAAAACAAAACCGAGATAGTTCTCAAAACGACTATCAAGCGTGATATCGTTCTTACCCATATTGACTTTAGTCTGACTCAACTCCACATAACGAGGTGAGAAACTGAGTGTAGAACTCTCAATATCAACATCTGGAATACCACTCATATTGAGTTTCATTCCACTGAGCTTCACACTACCCGATGCCTGCACCTTCTCATACTGCTCCTGCTCGACATACGAAAGACGGCCTGCAACACTCATATCAGCGTCCACCACGCCATTGAGTGCAACCTCCTCCATAGGATAGACGTCCTTGATCTTACCCAAGTCCAACTTTCCTTTGGCGACAAGATTAAACTCTGGATCGCTCACAGGGGTGCGAACATCAGCCTTGATAGAGAATGGGTTACCAGCCAAAGTGAAGTTAAACGGATTTACCACCACAGTAGTAGCATCCACCGCACCTCCAGGGTTTTTCACCATAGCCACGATATTGATGGCATCGACACCAGCAGGCAATGATGGATAGCGGAACATGGCATTCTCCACCTTGAGATTAACATCAAATTGTGGCACATTCTCGCCCTCCATACGACCTTTGGCATAAGCCGAGAGTGTAGCCTTGCCATCGGTCTTAAGGCCTGCGAAATCTTTGGCATAGATAGCAGGAATGAGCGATAGAATCTCCTTGAAGCCAATCTCATTGGTATTGAGTTTAAGATCCATATCCATACCATTCTCCAACATTGCCACCCAGCCATCTATAGAGGCCTCGATGGCATTGAGACGTAAGACATTGTCGCGCAGAGTGAATTTCATATTCTTCAGATCGGCATCCACATCCATATCAGCCTCGATCTTGGCACGATTCAAAAATGGCACGCCACCCATACGGAATGTCACGGCAGGGGTTGCAGCATTGAGCTTCAGTGTAGTATTATCGCTTGTCATATCACCAGAACAAGCTGCATCCAAATCCACAACTTCGGCATACATTCCACCCATGCGATCATCATAGATGAGCGAAAGATTATCTACAGATAGTTTCTTCAAAGAGATGCTAAATGGTGCAGACTCCTCTTCTGAGGTTTGCTCCTCGCCAACCTCCTCTGAAGGTTTCATAATATCCCAATTGACTTGACCATCCTCTAAAACAATAGCCTTCAGGCGGGTATCATCTACCACTACTTTTGATATCTCGTAACCCTCATCGCCAAATAACGACATGATATTTACGGCCGCAGTAAGTTCTCCAGCATAGATCAACGTATCCTTTTCAAAAGAGCCTACACCCTTGAGATAGAAATCATTGAGTGAGATAGAAGCTTGTGGAAAATTCTTAATCAAACTAATATCCAGGCTCTCAAAATCAAACTGAGCATTGAGCAATTTATTACCCTCACTCTTAACCAAAGTCTCAATCTTCCCTCTAAATGCCAACGGCAAAACCATCAACACAGCAAGAATCACGCACAGCGTAACGCCCGCAACTTTCACAATTTTTCCCATATTTACTTATATTTATTTCCTTATACAAATATAATTATCATCTTTATTGCTTGCAACAAAACAGACAAAATATTATTTTTGACAAAACAAAATTTATTCCGACATGAGAAAGAGTATTATTTTACTTCTGGTCATCGCATCTCTATTATGTGCCTGCAATGAAAAAAATATCACCATCGAGTGGGATCAATCCACTCTCAAATTTGTAACCGCAGGAGTGTATGCTCGAGTACATGATATTGGAGGCGGAGAGTTTGCTTTGGTCTATGAAAAGGCGAGCGGATCGTGGATTCGCCGTAGTACAGACCTCTGTAAGACTTGGAGCGAAGAGAAATTGGTTGCTCGTGAAGAGGGTTACAACTATGCCAACAGTGAGATTCTGCGCCTTAGAAGCGGACGGCTACTCTATATGTGGAACGCAAGGCCAAGAGTAGATACACTACCCTATAAGATAATGGCAGCCATATCGGATGATGATGGTAACACTTGGCATGCAAAGACGATTTATACGGCAAGTGTCAAAGCTCAAGAAGGCTGTTGGGAGCCCGTAGCCATGCAACTTCCAGATGGTGAGATTCAGCTATGCTTTGCCAATGAATTTCCATACAAAACCACCTCTGAGCAGGAGATCAGCATGATGCGCTCAAAGGACAATGCTGAGAGTTGGGGCAAGGCTAAAAAGATCTCATTCAGTACAGGCAGCAGAGACGGCATGCCTGTACCGATATATTTACCTCACAGCAAAGAGATTGCCGTAGCGATAGAGGACAATGGCATCAGAGGTCGTTTCAAACCTGTGATTGTGCGCTCGACCAAAAATTGGCAAGATGCGCCCGTTTTAAGATCTGACCTTAGACGCAAAGAGGCACTCACTCCAGAGTGTGCGGTACATGATACGGTGTATGCTGGTGCGCCATATTTGATTCGCTTGGGAGAGAGTCATACCCTACTCTCCATACAATCTACCGAAGGACGTAGTGGCACCAACGAACGCAAAGCCAATATGCAGGTCTATGTAGGCGATAAGGATGCACGTAATTTCCGAAACCGCTCTACCCCTATGCCATCCCTACCACAAAACGGCAATGCACTATGGAACTCACTTTGCCAAATAGATGACCAGCACGTC
>JAFOZN010000254.1 GCA_017391185.1 Alistipes sp.
ATGTAGTCTGGATTTTTAGTCTGCGATGTCGTTTTGCTGATTGGACGGAGAGTTCTTGTCCTGCGGACAAATTTGCAAGTCTGACCCACCTCCAAACCCCCGCCTCAGGCAGGGTCTTAGGTCGCTCTGCTGAGGAGCAACGCTCCGAAAGTGGCGTGAATCGGATTAGTGATTCTGAAAGGCTCTCTTGCGTTGTGAAAATCCTTGTTTTTCAACCTCTTTTTTTATACTTTTCTTCTTGGTGCAAATTGTTGTGAACCATGAGTGTTGGTGTGGAGGTGGGTGATTCTAATAATGGTGAAAAAATAGGTCATTTTAATCAGTTTTGTTTTTGCTATTTCTCGAAAAATGAGTACTTTTGTAAGAATATAAACCTAAACAATTATAAAATATTTTATGAAGTCTAAAATCATGTTTCTTGTAGCACTCCTTTTCTGTGTTGCATCTTTTGCGCAGCCTCGTGCTGAGTATCCACGTCCACAATTTGAGCGTGAGGCATGGGTTAACCTCAATGGTGAGTGGAGCTTTACACTTGACTTGTCTAAGTCTGGTCAGAACCGCGATTTTTATAACAGCAAGGGTTTCGATTCTAAGATCATCGTGCCATTTGCTCCAGAGAGTAAACTCTCAGGTATCGGTCACACTGACTTTATCAACAGCGTGTGGTATCAGCGTACTATCCAGATCCCAGCAGAGTGGAGTGGTAAGAACATTAAGCTCAATTTTGGCGCAGTATATTACACTTCGGAGTATTATATCGATGGTAAGTTTGTAGGTCGTCACTACGGTGGTTCGGACTCATTCTCATTCGATATTACAGAATTTGTGTCAGATGGTAAGGAGCACTCGTTGGTGGTGCATGCTGAGAGCGATGTTCGCTCAGGTCAGCAGCCAGCTGGTAAGCAGTCTTCGATCTACAACTCTCATGGTTGTTTCTATACTCGTACAACAGGTATCTGGCAGACTGTATGGATGGAGGCTGTAGATGCTTGTGCTTTGGAGAGAGTACATGTATTGACAGATATCGACCAGAGCCAGATGGTTGTTACTCCTACATTCTACAACTACGCTGCAGGTAACAAGTTCGTTGTTTCTGTTAAGGATGGCGAGAAGGTAGTCTCTAAGGTTGAGGTTGCTGCAGCGCAGGGTTTGCCTGTGGTAGTACCTATCAAGAAGGCTAAGCTCTGGTCTCCAGAGTCTCCATTCCTCTATGATGTAGTCTATGAGGTAGTGGCAGCCGATGGTAAGATCGTGGATAAGGTGGATGCTTACGTGGGTATGCGTAAGATCCATATCGAGGGCAACAAAATTTTGTTGAACAACAAACCATATTATCAGCGTTTGGTATTGGATCAGGGCTTCTATCCAGATGGCGTTTGGACAGCTCCAAGTGATGAGGCGTTGAAGAACGATATCATAATGTCTAAGGAGGCTGGTTTCAATGGCGCGCGCTTGCACCAGAAGGTATTTGAGGAGCGATTCTACTATTGGGCAGATAAGCTCGGTTATATCGTATGGGGCGAGATGGCTTCATGGGGTAAGAGTGCAGCATCGGTTACTGCAGCTCGCAACTTTATCTCAGAGTGGACAAATATCATGGTGCGTGACCGTAACCACCCAGCACTTTTGGTGTGGACTCCATTTAACGAGGAGTGGTCAACTCCAGGTAATGAGGCGGGTCGCTTCTATACAGATGTTTACAACTTGACACGTCAGTTAGATCCTTCGCGTCCTGTAAATACTATCAGTGGCGGTTTGTATGCTCCATCTGATTTCTGTACTACACACAGCTATCAGCAGGATGGCGAGAAGTTGCACAAGCAGCTCTTCGATGGTGAGAAGTTCTATCAGCCACAAGGTCCAAGAGCCGAGAATGCTCCACGAGCTATGCGTTTCCTCGTATATGATGGCAAGGTGCCTTATATCATTGATGAGTTTGGTGGTATCAAGTGTGCCGAGACTACTCCAGGTGGTGGCTCATGGGGTTATGGTGATGCAGCCAAGACCAAGGAGGATTTCTACAAGCGTTTGGAGTCTCAGGTGAAGGCTATTACCGATCATTCGGATAAAATTTGCGGATTCTGTTATACTCAGCTTACCGATGTGGAGCAGGAACAGAATGGTGTTTACTACTACAACCGCGAGAATAAGTTTGATATGAAGCGTATCCGCGAGATCTTCCAGATGAAGGCTCAGGGATACGATCAGTAGCCAATATAGCATATAGCCTGTCTGAAAATCAGATGGGCTATATGTGTTTAAATGAAAATTATAATATAAATAGAGATAGATAATGAGAAGAATGATTTTGGCAATGGTAGCTATGATGCTGACCTTTGCGACATGGGCGCAGTTGCCACGAGCTGAGTATCCCCGTCCACAGTTTGAGCGTGAGGCATGGGTTAATCTCAATGGCGAGTGGACTTATACTTTAGACTTGGTGAAGACAGGTTGGGAGCGAGGTTTGATGAAGAGTGAGGGATTTGACTCTAAGATCATCGTACCATTTGCACCAGAGAGTAAGCTATCGGGCGTTGAGCATAAGGAATTTATTCCTTGTATTTGGTATCAGCGTCAGATCGAGATCCCTACCGAGTGGAGTGGAAAGGATGTAGTTTTGAACTTCGGTGCGGTATATTATGAGTCAGAGGTATATATCGATGGTAAGTTCGTAGATCGTCACTTCGGTGGCTCGGATTCATTTTCGGTGGATATTACCAAGTTTGTAGAGGCCGGCAAGAAGCACTCGTTGGTGGTAAGTGCGCAGAGTGATTTGCGTGCAGGACGTCAGAGTGCAGGTAAGCAGTCTTTGCGTAACGATCCTTTCGAGTGTATGTACACTCGTACAACAGGTATTTGGCAGACTGTATGGATGGAGGCTGTTGCTCCTACTGCGTTGAAGCGTGTGAAGATCACTCCTGATGTAGATCGCAGTCAGGTAGCTATGGAGTTCACTATGCGCCGTAATGCTGCGGGCAATACATTGACAATTAATGTGTTGGATGGTAAGAAGGTGGTGGCTACAGAGACAGCAGCCGTTGCTTCTGGATCTATCACATCACTCCCAATCAAGAAGGCAAAGCTCTGGTCTCCAGAGTCACCTTTCCTTTATGATGTAGAGTTTATCTTAAAGAATAGCGCAGGTGAGGTTATCGATCAGGTGAAGTCATATTTCGGTATGCGTAAGATCCATACCGAGGGTAAC
>JAFOZN010000255.1 GCA_017391185.1 Alistipes sp.
ATATCACGAGCAATCACACGTGTGAGAAGTGTAGTCGCATGAATCACGTAGCCACTCAGGCAAATTCGGTGCTTCGTAACTTCTTCTCTCATTTGGCCAGCTATCTGCATGATGAAAATCGTATGCAGGATCCCGCAGCTGAGAATATCAAGATGACGGAGTTGATTTACTCCATTATCTCGATGTCGGAGTGCTGTTTGCGTAGTAAGATATTGAGTAATGCCGATGCGGCTTACGGTAATTTTGAGCAGATTATATATCGCAATGTGTTTTCCGATATCTCCATCGAGAGGCTTGCGGCTCAGACCAATAGATCACTTACTTCGTTTAAGAAGGAGTTTAAACGCCACTTCAATATAACACCACCTCGTTGGTTTATCCATCAGAGGCTCATGCAGTCGCGTCTGCTGCTGATCTCTACGCTTAAATCAATATCGGAGATAGGCGTGGAGTGTACCTTCCCCAACACTTCACATTTTATCAAACTCTTCAAGAAGCAGTTTAAGGTTACGCCTGCCGTCTATCGCGCCAGATATGGAGGTGTGCTTCTTAATAAATCTCGACAAGTGGCAGATGTTAATAGTGTTGAGCGCATAGCGTAATGAATCGTGAGTTTGTAACAAAATTAAAGGGAGGTTTGCGCCTCCCTTAATTTGTCTCTCTGATGCACTCTTTAGAATGGATATCCCACACCGAAGTTCAGAGCCGTATTCCTCCACTTGAAGTTGTGAATCCATCTCTGACCTGCTGGGTCGTTAGGGTTGTGGAGCTGAATACCCCAATCAAGACGCAGAATAACAAATTTGATATCAACTCTGAGTCCAAGACCGCTGTTGAGTCCCAGCTGTTTGTAGAATCTATCCCATTTGAAGATTCCCTGTTCGGGGACTTTGTTTTTGTCTATGCCTAAGTACCACACATTTCCCAAATCGAGGAACGTAGCACCGTGGAACATGCCCCAAATCGGGAATCTGAGCTCCAGATTGGCCTCCAACCTCATGTCGCCCATCTGTACGGGATATGGAGTCTCCTCGTATTGGGCATTTCCTGGGCCAAGTGTACGTGGTGCCCATCCTCGCATACTGTTGCTACCTCCGACATAGAAGAGTCGATCAAAAGGCAAGGCGGTGGAGTTGCCGTATGGCACACCCACACCCGCAAATATGCGACCAGCAATGGCACTTCTCTCGCCCAAGACAATTTTACGACTCAGGCTCACATCACCACGTAGGTATTGCGAGTAGCGCACTCCCAAGATGTTGTAATATCCCTCCGCAGTCTTGTGTGAGAAACCTCGCTCCAAAAGGTTGAGCAGGTTACCCGCCGACTCAAAGTTGATACGCAGCAGGGTGGCATTACCTCCGATATGTTTGTTCTGGTTGTTGTAGGTGTATGATCCCGAAAGACCTACGATAGCTTGAGTGAGGTAACTCTGGCGGAGGTATTCGTTCTGCAATGAGGCGAAAAAATTCTCATCAATATATCCTACGTTGATCCAATTTATATCTATCGGGCGTAGCTGGTAGTTGTAACGACCATTCATGCTGCGCCAAGAGTAGGTCCATGTGGCACGCGAGAGGTCTCGGCGGTAGTATGGTCTATCTTGGTAGTTGTAGGAAAGCTCCACCTTGGTACGTGGCATGTTGATGTTACGTGTCGAGAGGTTGAACGGAAGTATAAATCGAGGGAACGATAGTCCCACCGTCACACCCAATTCGTTGGCACGTCTGCGCTGTATGTGTTGGGCCTTCATGTACTCGTAACCAAACGTCACAGCCGTATTGAGCATCTCTACACCCTTGAATAGATTGCGATTCTGATAACCTACCGTGGCACTCAAGCCATAGAAACTTGATGTGGTACTACCCTCCAACTCCAGATTGATGCCATGCTTGAGCGTAGGCGAGGCCATGATGTAGCACTTGAGATAACCCTCCTTGATATCCTCGAATTTGCGTGGGGAGTATGCTTCGCGTCCCTCTCCAGCGTAGTTTACTGCTATCGAATCGTTCACCCCACGACCCACCTCCTCGAATGCTATGCGAGCATTTTTGAAGTAGCCGAGCGACATGATTTCGCTATAGGTGCGATTCACCTGTGAGGCGTTGTATGTAGCGTTGGGCGTAAGCGGGATCGCTGTATGCAGTACCGAAGGGCGTACATTGGGCTTGCTTCCGTGGGAGATAATGTTCAACCCTTCGTAATATATCGTATCGGTAGCCGCAGCTATGCGGTCTGACTCATTCTGCGATGGATCATAGTCGGGGATTACGTTTATCTCGCTGATGCGGTATATACGGTTGTTCTCCGAGATGGCACGACCACGCTCATCGTATCCTGTGAGGTTACGTTTTATGATCATGCGTATATCTACCTGACGGTTACCGCCGAGTGTATCGACACGATATTCGATGTTGTTTACCGAGAAGTTATAATAACCTCTGTCGTTGAGATAGCTCGATATGCGCTCGCGCTCCTTATCCAAGTCGGTGATATCAAATATGTTACCAACCTTTATGAGCGAAGAGGCTGTGTCGGCTGTGATTACAGGAGCCAAATCACGATCTCTAAAGTCGTAGCTTAGACTTGAAATTTTGTATGCTTCCCCCTGACGTGTGCGATATGTCACATAAGCACGTTTGGCTCGGCGTGTGGTGTCTATCTCATAGGTTACCTCCGAGGCGTAGTAGCCTTTGGAATCCATATATGTTTTGAGATTCTGCGCACTCTTGTGCGTGAGGGAAATATCGAGCAAGGCTGGCTCCTCGCCGATTTTGCGCTTGAGATTGTTCCACCAATTTTGTTTCTGTGGATTGGCCAAGTTGTATGTCCAGACATAGAAGTTGGTTCCCAAAAAGCGTTTGTTGGGGCTTTGGCGAACATACTCATCGAGCGTATAGGCTGTGATGCGCTCCTTTTTGGGAGTCTGCTTGTCGTCCTCGATCTTGACGCTTTGCAGGAAGTATTCGCCATCGGAGAGTTTACGCGTGACGCTACATCCTGAGAGGAAAATACTCAGAATCAGCATAATTACGATATGTCCCACGCTTACTCTCATATTGTGTCAAAAGTTTCTACTCGGCCCAATATCCTAAATCTTGAATCATAACTCATGCCATAAGGCATTCTCGATTCGGACTCTATATTATAGAGTTACTTATAAAGTTCAAAAATAATAATATTTCACTTTTATAGCAAATAAGAACCCGTTTAAAATCCCGAAGAAGAAATTATTTCCTCGATTGAAACTTTTTTTACGGAAATAAGTGTTATTTTTATGTCATTAAAATATATTAGAAAGATGAAAGAGCGTTTTTTGATGGCTGGATCGACTGCGTTGCATATCGCAGACTCTGGCAAAGGAGATAAATGTGTGGTGTTGTTGCACGGATATTTGGAGTCACTCTACGTGTGGGATGATTTTGTTCCACTCTTGACGCCTCATATGCGTGTCATTACGGTAGATATTCCTGGTCATGGCATATCTGAGGTCAAGGGCGAGGTACATACTATGGAGTATATTGCCGATGTGCTTTGTGGTATGTTGGATGCTTTGGGTATCGAGAAGGTGACGATGGTTGGCCACTCGATGGGTGGATATGTCTCTTTGGCTTTCTGCTCGAAGTATGCTCAACGCCTGGATGGGTTGGTCTTGCTCAGTTCATCGCCATTCCCCGATACTGAGCTTAAGCAGGAGAATCGCCGCCGAGAGATCGCTCTGGTCAAGGCTGGTAAGAAGGATGTTTTGGCGCGTGTTGCTCCCGAAGCGGGCTTTGCCGAGCAGAATCGCCGCCGTCTGCATAGCTATATCGAGGATCTGGTTGAGCAGGTACACATCACCGAGGATGATGGTATCGTGGCTCTGCTCAATGGTATGATTCAGCGTGTGGATCAGAATCAGATGCTCTCGGAGTGTGGCGTTCGACAACTCTTTATCTTGGGTAAGCATGACAATTATATTCCTGTGGAGGCTGCCGAGGAGTTCATTAAGCTCAATCCTCAGGCTGAGGTGGCGTGGTTGGAGAATTCGGGCCACATGGGATTTATCGAGGAGCCTGAGGCATGTGCCGAGGCGTTGAAGAGTTTTGTGTTAAACTAAAATCTAATAAGATATTTTATGAGAAGATTCTTGGCTTTGACCTTTGCCATCTTGCTTGGGGTTACATCAGTTGTGGCGCAGGTTGCAGGTAGTGGTTATCCTATCAATCAGGTGCCTTTTACGAGTGTGAAGGTGGCTCCCGATACATTTTGGGGACAACGTCTCAAGGCGAGTCGTGAGGTAACTATCCCATTGGCATTCAGTAAATGTGAGGAGACGGGGCGTTATGATAACTTCTCCAATGCGGCTGCTCATCTAAAGGATCCGAGCAAGGTCTTTAAAGTCAATGGCGTTGGTTATTCGTTTGACGATACCGATCCGTATAAGACTATCGAGGGAGCGAGCTACTTGTTGCAGACCTATCCAGACAAGGAGTTGGAGAGGTATGTCGATAGCGTGATTATGATAATTGCCAGCGGTCAGGAGCCAGATGGTTATCTCTATACGGCACGTACTCAGAATCCCGAAGACCCACACCATTGGGCAGGCCCGACACGTTGGTCTAAGGTGGAGGATCTCTCGCACGAGTTCTACAATCTTGGCCATTTGTGCGAGGCTGCCGTTGCGCACTATCGTGCTACGGGCAAGCGTACGTTATTGGATGTTACCATACGTTATGCCGATTGTGTTTGCCGTGAGGTGGGCGATAATGAGGGACAGGCGTGTGTGGTTCCAGGCCATCAGATTGCAGAGATGGGTTTGGCCAAACTCTATACCGTGACGGGCGAGAAGCGTTATCTGGATATGGCAAAGTTTTTCCTCGACAAGCGAGGTTATACCACCATCAAGACCGAATATAGCCAAAGCCATAAGCCTGTCTTGGAGCAAGATGAGGCGGTGGGACATGCCGTCAGAGCAGGATATATGTATGCGGGTATGGCCGATGTGGCGGCTTTGACTGGTGATAAGAGCTATATCGAAGCCATAGATCGTATATGGGATAATATCGTCTCAAAGAAACTCTATATCACAGGCGGTGTGGGTGCTACATCGAGCGGTGAGGCGTTTGGCAAAAACTACTATCTGCCCAATCTTTCAGCATATTGCGAGACTTGTGCTGCCATTGCTCAGGTATATCTCAATTACCGTCTCTTCCTCCTGCATGGCCAGAGTAAATACTATGATGCCTTGGAGCGAGTGTTGTATAATGGCGTGATTTCGGGTATTTCGATAGACGGAGGTCGCTTCTTCTATCCTAATCCACTGCAATCTACAGGTCAGCATCAGCGTCAAGAGTGGTTTGGCTGTGCATGTTGTCCAAGTAATGCAGCCCGTTTTATCCCATCTTTGCCACAGTATGTCTATGCGGTGAAGGATGGCAACCTATACGTCAATCTCTACATGAGCAATACGGCCAATGTCGAGATCGAGGGTAGGCGCGTGGAGCTCAAGCAGACGACTAATTACCCGTGGAGTGGTGATGTAGAGATTGAGTTGGAGAAGGCCAAGGGCGAATTTGCGCTCAATATCCGTATCCCGGGTTGGGTGCGTGGCGAGGTTGTGCCGAGCGATCTATATACCTATGCCGATGGTAAGCGTTTGGGATATAGCGTGCGTGTCAATGGTCAGACTGTGGAGAGTGAACTCAAGGATGGTTATTTTGTCATCTCGCGCAAGTGGGCCAAGGGTGATAAGGTCGAGGTGCATTTCGATATGGAGCCACGTCTGGTGAAGGCTCACCATAAGGTGGAGCAGGATCGTGGTCGTCTGGCTGTGGAGCGAGGCCCTCTGGTATATTGTGCTGAGTGGGCGGATAATAGCTGCAATGTGCTGAACGTTTTGCTCAATCGTAAACCTAAGTTTGAACTTGGCTCTAAGATAATTGCCAATACCGAGGTGCAGACTCTCACCACTTCGGCTCAGACGCTTGCCTACGATGAGTCGGGACGTATGACAGTCAAGGATGAGAGTTTGGTCTTGATACCATACTATGCGTGGGCACATCGTGGTAATGGAAATATGGCGGTTTGGTTGCCTTATGATCTGACTGCCACTACGCCACAAACTCCTCCAACCATAGCTTCGCAGAGTAAGATTGGCTCTTCGAGACGTATCGGCGCGTTGTCATCCCTCAATGATGGCTTTGCTCCCAAGAGTGCAGAGGATCGTTCGATGCCTTATTGCCATTGGTGGCCTGCCAAGAATAATACCGAGTGGCTGACATATACCTTCAAGCAGGAGGCTACCATCTCGCGTTCCACTGTTTATTGGTTTGAGGATCAGCCATGGGGCGGATGTACTACACCTAAGGCGTGGCGTCTGTATTATCAAGACGAGCAGGGTGCATGGGTAGAGGTTAAGGGTGCTGATGGTTATCCAACCAAGAAGGGCGTGGCATGTACCGTTAACTTTACTCCTGTTAAGACCAAAGCCGTCAAGTTGGAGGTCGATCAACCCGAAAACTTCTCTTGCGGTGTCTATGAATGGTCGGTAGAGTAGAATCATCGTTGCCCAGAATAGGACTCGACCACCGAGCGCAGCGAGGGGGAGCGGGGATACCTTTGAAAAATAAATATTGTTTTATCCCCGCAACCTGCCTATCCACACTCTATCTGGGCGTGCAAGGCGAGTAGCCGTAGGCTTGGCTTTTTATGTGTTGGTCGTGAGTGCCACTCAACGACAAGACACAAAAAAAGACGAATAACAACATCGTTGTTACTCGCCTTATAAATAATGTGCCAGTAATGGAACTTTTCTCGAACCAATCATTCCTCGAAGACTTGGATAAGATTTGGGAGTTGAGGTATTGGATACCTAACCCCAATAAGTTGGAGTATGCTAACTGTGAGTGTGCTCCAAACTCACGATTTCGAGGGTAAAACCTGCAATGGTGTTTTAAGATTTAGGGTGTACCCACCCCCTCTGGAGGGGGTTACAAC
>JAFOZN010000003.1 GCA_017391185.1 Alistipes sp.
AGGTTGAATGTCATGGCCATACTCTTACCGCTTCCTGGTACACCGTAGGAGTTATTCGAGAATGGCGAATATACCGTTGTACGACCTGTCGTATCACTCTGGATAGTCTGATAATATCCATATTTCTGGTTGCTGAAATCAGGCGCATAAGCAAAACTTACGGAAGGCGTAATTGTATGACGCAGAGCCTGCAACTTCATATTCTTGTACTTCTCTCTGACTTGCCACTGGCCATATAATGTAGTCGAGAGTGAGATTCCAGCGTTATAGTTGTAGATACGATAGAATCCATATTCAGGGTCGAGTGTCTCTACACGTCCTGTCTCGTTGTTCCAAGCCTGCTCGACCTTCTTGAAATACCAACGCTCGGTGTAATTGGCATTAGGAGTGACGTTGATATAATTTAGCAGATTGAACGATGCCTGAATAGGTATGTTGTGCTGCACACCGTTCTTCATATTCTTCAGACTCTCCTTCGATATGATATCACTCTCTTTGGCATTAATCGAGTTGGTCATCTTGGCCGAATAACTCATCGATATACGCTCATACCAACGATCCTCTCCCTTCTTGACCTTACGCTTTAGGGGGAAGAACTTCGAGACGTTGAACGATACGTTAGGCAAATTTGCTGATATAGCCTCTGTCTGAGAGTTCTGTGATATGGACATACTCATCGAGAGCGAGAATGGCGTACCAGCCCAATTCTTCGAGTATGAGATCGAAGAGTTGGTCTGTGTGGCGAGCATGTCGTTGAGGTTGGTAGCCGAATACTTGCTATATCCACTCGATGCGAGGTTTACCGAAGCCGAGAATGTTGAACCAGGGTTGGCCTTTGGATCTTGTGTATGAGACCATTGCAGATTGTAGGTATTCTGCTTGATGAAGTCGGGATCGCCCTTGTCGCCTGTGCGGATACTTGCATATTTGAAATTCAGATTACCCGAATACTTGTATCGCTTGATATATCTCGATGCGGCACCTACCTCCCAAGAGCCCAGAGTGTAGAATCCACCAGTTAGAGCCAAATCCATGTGCTCACTAAGGGTGAAGTAGTAACCCATATCACGCATATAGAAGCCTCGGCGAGCCTCCTCTCCGTATGATGGCATCAGAATACCCGATTTTGGGCCAGAGCTCAGCGGGAAGAATCCCTCAGGTAATCCCAAGAATGGGATATCCACCTCCTCGAATACCAGGTGTCCAGGGCCCATGATGATCTTGCCCTTGTCGCCTGTTATGACCTTTCCTTTGGAGATGTAGTAGTAGAAGTGGGGATTTTCGGTCTGATCACAAGTGGTGTACATACCATCGATCATATTGATAGAGTTATCCTCCATCTTCTTTACATCATGGCTTATCAACCAACCGTCACCCTGTTGAGTCGCGATACCCTTGATCTTGGCGCGTTGGCTCTCTAAGTTGTAGGTGATGGTATCCATGTTAAGAGTGCTGCCCGATTGGGTGAATGATGGGCGTGTAACGGTTGCAACGCCATCCACCGTATCGGTCTTACCATAGGCATAGATATTTTTCTTGTCAAGATCGATGTTGACAAAATCTGCCGAGAGTGTCATGTTATCGTATGTTACCTGACTCTCCTCGTACATATAAACCTTCTTGTTGCGCATATCATAGTAGAGCGAATCCTTCGCCTTACCCGAAATTATGCGATCAATGCTTGCCTTTCCCTGAGTTGGAGCTGTGGTATCCACCTGAATCTCCAAAGTGTCGGCTCGCATGGTTGACTGCTGATTGCTCTGTGCTTGAGCTCGTCTAAGATCTCTACGGCGTGAGCGTGTTGAATCTTGCTGATTTTGCTCACTCGTATCTGTGGTCAGATTAGGTGCAAGCAAAGTCGGTGCAGATCCGAATACGAATTGCACAAAGAGCAGAATAACTGCCGCAGAAAGTAGATATTTAGTCCTAAAAATACCCAAAATGTCAATAATTTTTTGTACCTTTGCCGACAAGTCGGCAAAACCGCCTCGCAGAAGCCTCAGGGGCTTCCTCGTAGAGGATTTTTAACCGACAAATATAACTATTTTTTATGTATTATCGCTAATTGAGAGCGAGATTTTATATGAAACATTTTTTCTGCATCATATTAGTAGCTTTTTCTTTAATCTTTTTCGGCGAGCAAACTTATGCTCAAGGGGCAGGCGTTAAGGTGATTGTTATTGACGCAGGTCATGGTGGTAGTAGCTTCCCTGGAGCGATCTATAAGGGTGTTAAAGAGAAAGATATTAATCTCAAAGTTGCGCTTAAGCTCGGAACTTTGATAGAGAAGGAACTGCCTCAGGTAAAGGTCGTTTATACTCGTACCACAGATAAGGCTTTGGGTAATAGCTTGAATGAAGATCTTTCGGCGCGTGCCAATATCGCCAATAAGGCGGGTGGCGATTTCTTTATCTCGATCCATGCCAATGCTGCGCCCAAGGCCACTTCGGTGATGGGTGCTGAGACTATCATCATGGGTGAGAGTGAGAAGGAGACTCGATATAATGAAGATGCTCTATATAACGCCAACAAAGAGGAACTTATCGATATGTCGGATGAGAATACGGCGGCGATGGTGAGGGCTTATATCCAGAATCTGCAATTCACCTATGGTGAGTATAGTGAGATGATGGCTCGAATCATGCAGAAGCATTATGTCAAAGGTGGACGCAATGACCGTAAGGTTAAGCGACAGTTGCTCAAGGTGCTTTATGCTACCGATATGCCGAGTGTATTGACCGAGTTGGGATTTATGTCCAATGCTAAGGAGTTGGCTTATATGAATTCTGAGAAGGGACAGAATGAACTTGCTCGTATGTTGTGCAATGCCGTAAAGGAGTATGTCGGATATATCAATCGTCTATCGGGTGGTGCAGATATTTCTTCTGTGGAGCAAGGCGAGAGAGAAGAGCCTGTGGAGCAGGAGACTGTTGCTGTGGAGGAAAAGAGTGTGGCGCAGACTCCCGTTACAAAGCAGGAGGTCAAGTCTCAGAGCGTAAACTCTTCAGAGACGCCTGCACCTGAGGAGAAAGATCTCCAAGAGGGTTATACCATCCAACTTATGGCATCGGATAAGCAGATAAAATCTTCGGATGCTCAGTTTAAGAGCTATCGAGGTAAGGTGAAAAGCTATATCGGCTCAGGCGTGCTGAAATATAAATACTGCTATGGCTCGTTCTCTTCGCGTAGTGAAGCGGTGCGTGAGCTGACGGCAGTAAAACGCTCATTCAAAGATGCTTTTGTGGTGAGATACTCGCAGGGTAAAATTGTTAAGTAATTAAAAGTTATAAGATATGAAAAAGGAAGTTAAAGTAGGTTTGTTTGCCATCGCAGTGTTGCTTGTAGGTTGGGGCGTTGCAAGAATGCTCAAAGGAGCAGAGATTTTTAGTAATAGCTATACCTATTATGCCTATTATACTCAAGTCGGTGGTATTCAGCCAGCTTCGCATGTTATGATTTCGGGCGTGAAGGTAGGTTCTGTGGTTGATGTTAAACTCAAC
>JAFOZN010000256.1 GCA_017391185.1 Alistipes sp.
ATTCAAAATTCAAAATTCAAAATCGCAGATTATTTTTTCATATTTTTTAATTCTTCATACCTACGAGCCCCTTTTGGGGTGTTTTATAGTGAGGAACAATGGGAATTAAAAAAGTGCCAACTTTTTAAAAGTCGGCACTTTAAAAATATCTTCACACTAAAGCTACGCCTCAGCGATAGCCTTTACGATAGCCTTCATCTCATCATACTGACGCTCCATGCTCTGCAAGAGCTTATACTGAGCGTGAGTGCGTACCAAGTTATGCTCTGGATAAGCAGTCTTGTAATACTTGTCACCATCGATGTAATCCATCAAGAAGCGCAACACCTGCTCGAAGGTGATGTAACGGCCAGAGAATGCCAAGTAATCCAACTCGCTCTGTACCATTGTAGCCTTCTGCTGCGAGAGGTAACCCTCGGCGTAGGCCTTGAACATCTCGATGCTCATCTCTACATTATCCAAGTTCTTGTCATCCTCAGCACCTGTGTTGGTGTATGAGCGAATAGCATCACCGAAGTCGTTGAGCGAAGTAGAGCTCATCACTGTGTCGAGGTCGATGGCGCACAATACATTGCCCGAAGCCTTGTCGAAGAGGATATTGCTGATCTTGGTATCGTTGTGAGTCACGTGTGTAGGGATTGTGCCATCCTCTACGAGTGACCAGAAGTCGAGCATCTCCTTACGGCGTGACTCCACCCAAGAGATCTCCTCCTGAAGGTCCTTCACTCTACCCACAGGGTCTGCAGCGATGGTCTCATCCCACTGCTGGAAACGCCAACGGATATTGTGGAAGCCCTTGATTGTCTCGTTCAGAGGCTTGTCGAAGTCTGCCAAGAGAGCCTGGAAACGTCCGATACCTACACCGCCCTGATAAGCCAACTCAGGAGAGTCTGCTCTATCGAAGCTCGATGTCTCAGGGATAAAGAGGCATACAGCCCAGAAGTTACCCTCTACCTCTACATATAGCTTACCATCCTTAGCTGGGATTACGGTCAGAGTCTCGCGCATAGGATCTGCCACCTTCTGCTTGATGTGCTCTGTCACAGCCTTGATATTATCCATCATACCTGGTACGTCAGGGAATACCACATGATTCTTGCGCTGGAGGATGTAGTTTGGTGCATCGCCCTCGGTCTTTACCACGAAAGTATCATTGATAAATCCCTCTCCCAGAGGTTTGATTGTCTCGATCTTGCCCTCGAGCTCAAATTGCTCGGCGATAGTGAAAAGTTGTTCTTGTGTCATAGGTTTTTATCTGTTTTATTATTAAATTCTATCCGAGTATTGCCTCCCCGAAAAATTCGGGGCAGTGGAAGTTGGGCTGCTCCAATTTGATAGGATTCCAACTCAGGAAGTGCATATCGTCACACTTGTCGCCACACTTGTAGAGGTTGAGCCTCAGGCTCTCAGGCGCGCGCTCCAATCCCAAAACCGAGAATGGAACAATGACCACCATCCACCAACGCTGACCCTCCCCACGCGAGTCAATGACATCGTGAGGTATAGAGCCGAAACGGCGTATCTTAGAGAGTTTCTCCTCAGAAAAATGTTCTGCATCGGTACGTGATTGGCGGAAGGCAGCCAGAAGAGTGCCTACACAATTTATCTCGAAGTTAAAATAACCCTCGCCCTTGGGGTTGGCGATGAAGAGCTCCACGCAACTATCCTCCCACACAGGGCCGTTCTCCTCCAGAGTCACCGCACGAACATGACGCTCCTCGACCTCGTACATCACAGCCAACGCATCGTCCGAGTGGGCGATACGGAAATTCACTTTGGGTGCATAGGGATACTCAGCCCAATTAAGGCTCTGGATAGGGTGGCTCTCCAACCTGTCACGCATCACCAGACGCACCTCATCGTTGCGGAACTGCTCGATTTTACGGATAAATCGTGCCTCCACATAGTTACGATTAGCGCGTGAAGCGTGAGCTTTGGCTGCATTTTCAAGAATCTGTTTCATCGTCTTTTTGAGAGTTAAAAGGTCATTTAACATTCAAAGTTAATAAACTCTTCTCAAAAAGACAATACCTTGGGGTGAGAAAATTTTGGGTTGAAGGGGTTTTTGCGATTTGTTGTGGGATATTTCTACTATATATTTCAGGCTGCCGTTACCTTGTGGCATACCGCAATCTTCTGAAAGGAGATAGGCCTACTCCTCCACAAATAGTATTTCACCCTTCTCCTCACCAAAGAGATCTTTGAGCGCGAGAGCAACCTCTTGGTCATAAACATATCGTATGCCTTCGCTACCCCATGCTCCAGCCATCTTGTCACGATATTGTATGTAGGTGTTTGCCGAGAGCGTTGGCAAAGACTCTTTGCGAGCAGCGGCGATATTCAGCAAATCGTGTGTGCTGCGGTCAAATATGTTGTTCTCAACGCGGAAGTTGATGGCATTATTAATATGATGTGTCCACGATTTAATGTGTGCTGGAGTCTCTTTGTCTGGACGTTGTTTGCCCCAACCGTAACCCGCGCGGCGCATCAGATTGTTTGTGAAGAGGATATTCTCCATGTAGTGTGATGGGTTGGTATCCTTACGTCCAAGAAAATACTCTATGGAATAGACACAATCTTCTATGAGGTTGTTGGCATACAAGACATTCTTCATCACAAGCCTCTCTTCGGTATCGCCCTGATGTTGATGTGTGATTGCTGCGTCATAGACCTGATATATGTAGCAGTTGCTCACCAGAAAATTCTCACATCCGCCATATATCTCTATCGCATTGCCAAAACGTGTAGGGTGGTTGCGCCCAAATATATCCTCGCTCTGAATGGATCCACCAATCCAGCCCAACTCACAATTCGTAACCGTCAGATTCTTCACCGTGCCGCTGCCTATGCCGTGCGAACCGCCATACTTGATACAGAGATTATCAAACGTGGTATTGTCTGTGGCCTGAATAATGTTCCCTTTGGGCGAGATCTCTATCGAAGTGAATCGCTCCGCAGGATTTCCCTCGGTGGAGCAAAGGTATACGCGCTTCTTATTTTTATAGTCATGATAAAACTCCAAGTCGCGCTTGAGATCTCGGTATGAGGCGAAAGGTTCGCCAGTGGCAATATGTAGCGTTGAACCATCCTCCTGACGTATCATCATCACCTTTATGGCGTGAGCCTCACCCTCGTTAAAAACCAATGTACCCACGTCAGATGGGAGTTCACCATCATACATATATACATTCTTCGTGTCGGTCTCTATCCACTTGCCAACCTTCGCGGCATCATAAGGCGAGCCATATATGCGGGGCTTCTCGCCTTTGCCGTATGCAGAGTATGTAACCCCCTTTTTAGCCTTTATCTGACCACGCCAGAGATCTCCACGGCGAAATAGCACACAATCATTGTCTTTAAGGTCGAGCTCAGCCAGACGTTTTAGACTCTTTATCGCTCTATCGGGCGAAAGGCCATCGCTAAGGTCATCTCCCTGAGAAGAGATATAGTAAAAAGTAGAAAAATTCTTATCCTCTATTTCAGACTGAGTATTGCGAATCTGAGCCTTCATCTCCTCAGCTTGCTTGTCAAGCGAGAGGATGCGTTTCTGAGTGGAATTTTGTGCTACGCCACATGATGCGACAGCGAGAGTTATCGCTGCCAAAACAGCGGTAGCACAAATTGCACGAAAAATAGGCGAAAACGTCATCTGTGTAGCAGCCTTTATCTGTTTCTAATGCTTTTTAATACGCTTTATTGCAAAGTTGAATAGCAATGAAGCCACACCTCCTGCCATTAAACCAGTAAGCGCACCGAGCAGAATATCCATCGGGAAGTGGTATGCCAGATAGATTCGTGAGTAGCAGATGGCAACCACCGCCAAGCCCATCATCCATCCGAACCATGCTCGCCTGATTGTGGTTGTCGAGAGTATCAACACAGAGAACATCGTAGCAGCGTGAGCCGATACCGTACCATACTTTCCTCCCTGCTTCACCACATGAATCAGGCCCTCCAGTTCGGGCGTATGCATAGGTCTAAGGCGTGCTGGGAAGTCGCTCCAAAGATTTTTCAATAGGCCTGTATGTTTGAAGATGCCAGCTACCATATCTGATATGCCTGCGGCCACCGCTGCGGCCACCAGGAATAGCAACACCCCTCGCCAAGAGTATTTGCGCCATACGAGCCAAAGCATGATCAGATACAACCACACCCAAAATAGGGGTGTAGAGAAGAGGACCATTATCTTATCCACAACAGCTCCACCATCGAAGTTCAGAGCCAGAAACAGAGGGTAGTCGAATGTGTACATTAATTCAAAATTATTAGACTCTCGCTAACTTTATCTTTCCTTCACAAATACTCTCTTACTTCTTAGGCTTGCCAAAGAGTTGGAAATAGAGCTCGCGCACGATGACAATAGGCGAAGTCAAAACTATGATTGCGGCCCACATCTTCCAACTCAACGGATGAGTCTGGAATACCTCGCCACCAACCTGTACGATAAGTATTGTCACGGCCAAGATTGCCACCGCAATACCCATAAACTTGGCATTGGAGAACAAGCCGTCAAAGATAGACTTATCCTTGCCGATTACGCGTGCGTTAAACATATTCCACCAGTTGATGACCATATATCCTGCGAAGAATACCGTAAGATCCATTCTCTCGAAGATGTATGTGATGAAGTTATCTCCACCCATCATCTGCTTCAACCACTCGCTGTGTTCCATTGCAAGCAAAGTCAGCGTACAAGCAACCCATACGAAACCTCCGAAGCCCAAAATTGCCTTCAACAGTGGGCGGTTGATGATAAACTCATCCTGAGGACGTGGCTTGTCGCCAAGCACCCTCTCATCTGCAGGTTGCGAAGCCAAGGCGATAGCTGCCAAAGAGTCCATCACCAAGTTGATCCACAAGAATTGTGTTACCGTAAACGGCATGCCCACACCCACGATAGGGCCGAAGATAGCCACCAGACACGCCGATACGTTGATCGAGAGCTGGAAGAAGAGGAAGTTTTTGATATTCTTATAGAGCGAACGGCCCCACTTGATACCTGTCACGATAGATGGGAAGGCATCGTCCAACAAGACTATATCCGCAGCCTCCTTAGCCACCGAAGTACCCGTACCCATAGCGATACCCACATCGGCATAGTTTAGCGAAGGCGAGTCATTCACACCATCACCCGTCATCGAGCAGACATAACCCTTGGCCTGAGTCCACTTCAGAATGTCGAGCTTGTTGATAGGCGTACAACGTGCAATCACATTCGGGAACTCTCGTCCGTTCTGCGGATTCTTCACCGCCTCCATAAAGTCCTTAGCCTCGATGGCCCAGATATTTTTGAATCCAGCCTGACGTGCAATCTCCGAACCGGTCTTGAAGTTGTCGCCCGTCATCATCACCACATCAATACCTGCGCCGTAGCACTTCTCGATAGCCTCTGGCACATCACCACGCACAGGATCCTCGATAAACCATGTACCGATATATCTCCAATCCTTCAAGGTCTCGCCCTTGTTGAGCTTCTGCTTGACTACCTCGTAGTCCATATCGCCCTCGATCACCGCAGCGGCAATGGCACGGCGACCACGCTCCTGCTGCTGAGCTACCACCTCCAAGAAATCCTTCTGTCCGATGATGCGAGCCACCACCTCTGGCGCACCCTTTATGAGGATATACTCCTTGCGAGTCTTGGTTGACTGCACATGGCTTACCATATATTTATATGCGCTTGAGAATGGGATGCACGACAAAACCTGATACTCGGCACGCAACTGCTCCGAGAGGCTCTTACCCATAGATTTTAGGATTGCACTCTCTGTCGGGTTACCCAGCACCTGCTCACCATTTGACCACGAAGCGGTAGAGTTTACTGCTCCTATAAGATCGAGCATTGGCTTATGCTCCTCTTTGACATCGAAGTCCACCACCTTCATCATATTCTGAGTCAGCGTACCTGTCTTGTCGGTGAAGATCACATTCACTGCACCGATAGTCTCGCAGGCGTGCATCTTCTTTACCAAGTTGTTCTCCTTAGCCATCGTCTTCATCGAAAATGCCAAAGCCAAAGTCACCGACAATGGCAAACCCTCTGGCACCGCTACGATAACCACCACCACGGCACCCATCAGGAACTGCACCTCGGCCATCAACGTCTCCAGAGACCAAGTGAATGGCGCATCACCAAAGGCAAAATCCCAATGCACGAGGTTTAGGATGATAAACATCAAACCCGCAATGCCGAATGCCACCTTGTTGATCATTGCAGCCAACTCCGAGAGTTTGATCTGCAACGGAGTCTCGTTGTCTGTCTCCTCCGAAGCCTGACGTGTGGTCTTACCGATTTCGGTCTCATCACCCACCTTGATGACGATACCTTCGCCCATACCTTGCTCCACGTTTGTGCCGCGCAACAAAAGGTTTGGGGCAAAGCCCGAACCCGTATAAGGCTCATCTATCGGATGCTTATCCACTGCTACCGACTCACCTGTCATGGCAGCCTCGGCAACCTTCATATCTGTCGCACTATATAGCTCTATGTCGGCAGGGATCTCATCGCCCGCAGCGAGTATCGCAACATCGCCCACGACCATCTGATCCTTCGTGATCTCCACAACCACACCATCGCGGCGCACCTTGACCATCTCATAATCCTTGTCGGACTTCATGGCGTCAAACTTCTTCTTGGCACTATACTCCTGCCAGAATCCCACTCCCGTAGCGAGCAATACCGCACAGATGATACCCACCGA
>JAFOZN010000257.1 GCA_017391185.1 Alistipes sp.
ATTTGGAATTTGAGATGGAACTCAACGGAGAGATCCGTCAGCGAGGTCTGACGCGCGAGATGCTCTTTACGGTGGATCAGATTATTAGCCACGTCTCGAAATATATGACTCTGAAGATCGGCGATCTTATCTATACAGGTACTCCTGTGGGAGTAGGAGCGGTCAATCGTGGCGACAATATCAAGGCTCGTCTGGGTGGCAGGACTTTGTTGGATTTTGATGTGAGATAAGATATGTTGCTGCACGAAAAACTAAAGAATTGGAAGCTGATTCTGGCTTCGCAGTCGCCACGCCGCCGACAATTATTGCAGGATGCGGGGCTGGAGTTTCAACTCGCGCCACGCTTCGAGTGCGAGGAGGCATTTCCCGACACTATGCCCGCAGAGCAGGTTGCCGAGTATCTCTCGCACCTAAAGAGCGAGGCATATCCTTATGAACTTGGAGAAAAAGATGTGTTGCTCACGGCCGATACGGTGGTGGTAGCTTCGGGGCGCGTATTGGGTAAGCCTGCGAATCGCGAAGATGCAATCGAGATGATTGGTCTGCTTTCGGGCAGAGAACACGAGGTTATTACGGGCGTTACGCTGCGCAAGAGGCAGGCTACGATGAGTTTTTCGGCCTTATCGAAGGTGCGATTTCGTGAACTTAGAGCCGAGGAGATAGAGTATTATGTCGATACCTATTCGCCCATGGATAAGGCGGGGGCATACGGCATACAGGAGTGGATCGGCTATGTGGGTATAGAGTCTATCGAAGGCTCGTTCTACAATGTGATGGGCCTACCTGTGCAAAGGCTCTATTGCGAATTGGAGAAGTTCGTATAAAATCTTTCAAGCCACGTCATTTTGCCAAAGCAGCAAGGCTGAGGCGGAATGACGTGATTTATTTATTTCCTCTCACCTCTCTCATCTTTCCTCTTTCATCTTTCATCTCTCATCTTTCCTCTCTCATCTCTTATCTTTTCTCTCGTTCGATTTTGAAGGTTCAACAGAAATCGTTATCTTTGATAAAAATTTCTTGATATGGCAATTTTCAAAGTAGAGGGAGGTCATCGACTTCATGGTAGTGTTACGCCACAAGGCGCAAAGAATGAGGCTCTTCAGATTTTATGTGCTACGTTGCTCACGCCCGAAAGAGTAGTGGTGAACAATGTGCCACAGATCCTCGACATTCTGCAACTCATAGAGTTGCTGGAGAAGATGGGCGTAAAGGTCGAGCGACTCGCTCCCGACAGCTATGCATTTACAGCTAAAGATATAGATCTGGATTATCTGCGTACGGATGATTATTTGACGCGTTGCCGCCGTCTGCGTGGCTCGGTGATGATGATTGGTCCTCTGCTTGCGCGTTTTGGTGTGGGTTATATGCCCAAGCCCGGAGGCGACAAGATCGGTCGCAGACGTCTGGATACTCACTTTTTGGGATTCCAGAAGTTGGGTGCTGAGTTCAATTTCGACAAGGCAGAGGAGTTCTTCTCGGTGGAGGCCAAGCGTCTGAAGGGTTGTTATATGCTCTTGGATGAGGCCTCGGTGACGGGTACTGCCAATATAGTGATGGCGGCAGTCTTGGCTGAGGGTACAACCACCATCTACAACGCCGCTTGCGAGCCATACCTGCAACAGCTCTGCAAGATGCTCAACCGCATGGGTGCCAAAATTTCGGGCATCGCATCCAATCTCTTGACCATCGAAGGTGTGAAGGAGTTGGGCGGTACGGAGCACACTATGCTTCCCGATATGATCGAGGTGGGTAGCTTTATCGGTATGGCGGCGATGACTCAGTCGGAGCTAACGATCAAGAATGTATCATACGAAAACTTAGGCATCATCCCTGCTCAGTTTCGCCGTTTGGGTATCGATTTTGAGCAGCGTGGTGATGATATATATATCCCTCAGCAGGATCACTACCGCATCGAGAGCTTCATCGATGGCTCTATCATGACCATTGCCGATGCGCCATGGCCCGGACTTACGCCCGACCTATTGTCTATCTTCTTGGTGGTGGCAACTCAAGCCAAAGGTACAGTACTGATTCACCAAAAGATGTTCGAGAGCCGACTCTTCTTTGTGGATAAGCTCATCGACATGGGGGCTCAGATTATCCTTTGTGACCCACACCGTGCTACGGTTATCGGCCATGACCACATGCACCGCCTGCGTGCTGCCAAGATGACTTCGCCTGATATTCGTGCGGGCGTGGCTCTGCTTATCGCAGCGATGAGTGCCGAGGGTACGAGCGTGATACAAAATATCGAGCAGATCGATAGAGGTTATCGTGATATTGATGGTCGTTTGAATGCTTTGGGAGCCAAGATTACCCGTTTGGAGGAGTAAAATTTCACTTTCCGTAAATTTGCAAAAGCTAATTATCGAGCATAAGCCAATTAATAAAGATGTTTTTAGAGAATCATAAACACAGAGGTTGGATAGAGGTTATCTGCGGGTCGATGTTTTCGGGTAAGACCGAGGAGTTGATTCGCCGCCTAAGACGCGCCGAATTTGCCAACCTCAAGGTAGAGATATTTAAACCCGTAATAGATACCCGCTACTCGGCTGAGGATGTGGTTTCGCATGAGGGACATACGATACGTTGTACGCCTGTCGAGTCGCCACAAAACATCCCGCTTCTTACGGGCGGAGTGGATGTAGTGGGAATAGATGAGGCACAATTCTTCGACCATAGCATCGTAGATGTATGCCGTATGTTGGCAGATTCGGGCATCAGGGTGGTGGTCGCAGGTCTTGATATGGATTATATGGGTAAGCCATTTGGCCCCATGCCCAACTTGATGGCTACGGCAGAGCATGTGACCAAGGTCCACGCTATATGCGTGCGTTGCGGGTCGCCAGCACAACACTCCCACCGTCTGAGCGATAACGATAAGCTCGTGATGTTGGGTGAGAAACAGGCCTACGAGCCGCTGTGTCGTCATTGCTTCAATGCCGCCATGAAGGAGGAGAATAGATAAAAGGCATCACGAATCATGAATCATGAATTTTGAATTAAACTTGCAACTATTATGATTATTACTACAACGCCCACGATAGAGGGTCGCCAGATCGAGAGTTATATCGGTCTTAGTTCGGCAAACGTAGTTGTCGGCACAAATGTATTTTCTGACTTTTTTGCTTCGATCACCGATGTGCTTGGAGGTCGCTCCTCTTCGTACCAAAACAAATTGGACAAAACCTATAAGACAGCCATCGAGGAGATCGAACTCAAGGCAAGTCGTATGGGAGCAGATGCAGTGGTGGGGCTGAAGATAGACTTCAACGAGATTTCGAGCAAGGACAAAGCTATGTTTATGGTCTCGGCAGTCGGCACAGCCGTAAAACTCAGATAAGGAGTAAGCCCGCTGAGGAAAAGTTTTTGCCCGCCAGAGGTATATTTTTGACTAATTTTATTACCTTTGTGGCTGTCGCTACGCCATTTTAGCTATGGGCAAAGAGGCGCAGAAGATGGAATAAAGATTCCCAAACAATAAAATACAACCTTTATATGTCAGGTTTTTTCGGTTGCGTATCACGCAATGAATGTGTAAACGAGGTCTTTTACGGTACAGATTACCACTCTCACTTGGGCACCAAGCGAGCAGGTATGGCTTTCGTTAAGGATGGTCGATTCATCCGTTCGATCCACTCTTTGGAGGATGGATATTTCCGTAACAAGTTTGAGAGCGAGTTGCCTAAATTCGATGAGGCTTCGATGGGTATCGGTGTGATTTCGGATTGCGAGTCACAGCCTATCACCATCACTTCTCACGTAGGTCGCTATGCTGTGGCTACTGTTGCCCGCATAGACAATATCGAGGAGCTCACCAAAGAGCTTTTGGATGAGCGTCACCACTTCGCCGAGCTCTCAGATTCGAGAATCAACGCTACGGAGTTGGTAGCAATCCTTATCGGCTTGGGTAAGTCTATCAAAGATGGTATCGAGATTGTTCACCGCAAGATCAAGGGCTCATGCTCGATGCTTATCTTGACCGACCACGCTATATATGCCGCACGCGATCAGTTTGGTCGTACTCCGATTATCATCGGTAAGAACGACAAGGGCTATGTCTGCGCCAGCGAGAGTTCGAGCTTCGATAATTTGGGTTACGACTATGTGAGGGATTTGGGCCCAGGCGAGGTTGTACAGATCACGGCTGACGGTGTACGCCAGATCACACCTCCACAGAAGCGTATGCAGATGTGTTCATTCTTGTGGGTATATTATGGCTATCCATCGGCTTGGTATGAGGGTATCAATGTGGAGGATTGTCGTTACCGCTGTGGTGCTGCGATGGCTAAGCGTGACGAGGGCTTGGAGCCTGACTTTGCGGCTGGTATCCCAGATTCGGGCGTTGGTCATGCCATCGGTTATTCTAACGAGATGGGAATCCCATACAAGCGTCCTTTTGTGAAATATACACCTACATGGCCACGTAGCTTCATGCCTCAGAATCAGAAGATGCGCGACTTGGTGGCCAAGATGAAGCTCTTGCCAAACAGCAAGTTCACTAAGGATCAGAAGATTGTATTTATGGATGATAGTATCGTGCGCGGTACTCAGCTCAAGGATAATGTGGTCAAGCTCTTGGATTCAGGCGTCAAGGAGGTACACATGCGTATTGCTTGTCCACCGCTGATTTTCCCTTGTAGATTCCTCAACTTCTCGACTTCGCGTAGCACGTTCGATCTCTATGCTCGCCGCGTGATCCGCGATATGGAGGGTACGGAGAATCTTTCGGATGCAGTATATGAGGAGTATGCAAATCCTGATAGTCCAAAGCACAAGGAGATGGTTGATTTGATGTGTAAGCATCTCCAGCTCACATCGCTCAAGTTCCAGCGTTTGGATGATTTGGTGGAGGCAATCGGTCTGCCTAAGGAGTGCTTGTGTACCCACTGTTGGGACAACAGCAGCTACGATGAGTAGCCAGAAGAGGATAGATTTTAGAATAAAAGGGCTGTTCAACAGATTTGTTGGACAGCTCTTTTGTTTTTCAGATACTTATGAGTTGGTAAAAAAGGTTGAAGTCACCCCTATTTTTAAGAATTTACAGAAAAATTAGCCCACGTTAACATTAGTTAACACTTGTTAACACTCCGTTAAACCTTTTTTCTTGATTTACACCTTATCTTTGCCATAGGAAAAGCGCGCAAAC
>JAFOZN010000026.1 GCA_017391185.1 Alistipes sp.
AGAGGTTGTTGAGAAGGAGAAGGCTATCGCTTTGGAGATGATGAAGCAGGATCCTAAGAACGCTAACAAGCCTGAGGCTATCTTGGCTAAGATCGCTGAGGGTAAGATGCGTAAGTTCTTCGAGGAGAACACTCTCTTGAACCAGGCATTGGTTGGTGAGAAGATCTCTATCCGCGAGTACTTGCAGCAGGCTGACAAGGAGGCTACTGTTATCGCTTACAAGCGTTTCGCTTTGGAGGCATAATCATAGTTTCTATTCGAGGTGGGGGTGATAGTTAGCTCCGACTTTGAAGGAAGCAAAGTAAAATCCCGACTACCGTGAGGTGGTCGGGATTTTTGTGTTTAAAGCCGTTAGGGCTTTAGATAAGACTTATATTTTATTTAAGTTTGAGAGGGGTGGACTATTCCTGAGCCTTATCGGGCTGATATTCCAAAATATCTGCAGGCTGACAATCCAATGCTCGGCAGATTGCCTCTAATGTCGAGAAACGTATAGCCTTGGCCTTGCCAGTCTTTAGGACAGAGAGGTTTACTATCGAAATATCTACTCGCTCCGAAAGATCGGTAAGCGACATCTTACGCTTGGCGAGCATCACATCCAAATTTACTATTATAGCCATATCCGTTGTATTCTAAATAGTCATTGATTCATCTTCATTAATATTGGCTGCTATGGCCATCAACTCGGCAAGAGCAAGCAAAAGTAATGGCGCAAAAATACACCCTGCATTCAATGTAGCGTAGCCGAATAATTCAATGGGTGAAGAGTCTCCGTAAATATCTTTCAATGCTATCATACGGAACAACTCTCGGTTGTCGATCATGGCGTAGTATAGGAACATTGCCAATGCCAACCAGCGTAGTTGTGGTACATGTTGGTGTTGAAAGATGTTGCCCGTGCGGAATCCTTTGATGGCACTTATCAGTATTCGCGCCATGAGTATCACTATCACCACAAATAACGCGAGAGCTGCGTATATGACTATGGCGTTCATCTTCCATCCATAGTGGTCTGGGCGCTGGTAGTCGGGATGCTTCGAGAATAGCATCATGCCTGTGGGCAGAGCCTCCACCAGTGGCTTACCTTCGGCGTCTCGTTCGATAACTATGGCGTGCTGCTCATAGCCCTCTTTTATGTCTAATGCTTGGTATTTAGTATCCAGCTTGCCGATGAAGGTGTGATTGTTATCGCCCACGTACGGGTTAGTCGAATGTGTGAGTTGTACCCCGTAATGGGCAATCTGAAATAGTGCGATGATAGCCGATGCAACCACAAAAACAATGGTGCGGCGTTGAGTTTTTTGTGAAATTTTCATAGCTGAAAAGTTTTAAAATGTTAATTAATTGAGAGAATGTTTTTCGTTATTAAATATATGTTTTAGGTTTAAGATTTAATGATAATCATTAATTTTATAGTGCAAAGATAGTAATAGAATTCTATGTTGCAAATTTTTTTATGAAAAAGTTGCTCCATTTTTTTAGATTCCGTTTCAGTATTATATAAGGTATAGATATGCGAACAAAAAAATCCCCAAAAGTTTGGGTAAAAACTTTTGGGGTCACCTCTTTTTAGCCGGTGAGATATTATATTAGTTCAACAATTTTTTCTAGCCACTGTTTATCGATCTGATCAAATGTGGATAGCAGCTCGCTGTCTATATCAAGCACACCGCACACCTCATCCTCGTGCCAAAACGGGACAACTATTTCGCTGCGCGACAGCGAACTGCAAGCTATATGCCCGGGGAAGAGTTCTACATCCTCTACAACTTGTGTCTTTTGCTCTTTCCATGCCGTACCGCAGACTCCTTTGCCATATTTTATGCGACTACATGCCAAAGGCCCTTGGAATGGCCCCAAAACAAGCTCTCCATCTATGACACGATAGAAACCTGTC
>JAFOZN010000258.1 GCA_017391185.1 Alistipes sp.
CCAAATTGTGACGTATATCCTCATCGGCAGGAGCCAAACGCAGAGCCTTGTTATAATAGAGTATAGCCTCGCCCAATTTCTCCTGCTTAAAGAGTGTATTTGCCAAGTTGAAATATAGTTTAGCGGAGTGCTTCCCCGAATCAATGATTCCTCGATAGAGTGACTCCGCGCCAGAGTAATCAGCCCTTTGATATGCCTCATTAGCCATATCCCAACTCTGCTCGACAGATACTACGGCCGAAGTCTCAGCCTGCTCGGTAGTCGTCTGCTCTGCAGCAGGTTGCTCCGTCTGTTGAGCCAAAGCAACATAGCCCAACATCAAAGCTATAATCAGTATGGTGTATCTTTTCATAATCGCTTATCGTTTAATAGCCTGCTCGATGCGAGAGATGATCCTCACACCCTCAGCATATACATCATTCATCTGCACCCACTCCGCTGGAGAGTATTGTGCCTCATCACAACGAGTAATAATCTCAGTAAAGTGTTGCGCATCCTGCTGCGGACAACCTCTACGTTGAAGCTCCTCGCGGATATTCTCCTTCGTTAAATCTGCCACAGGGATATTGAGCTTATCACTCATATAACCCCACAATGCGCGAAGCATCTCCTCATAGAAGGCATGGCGATTCATCTCGCGCATATACTTCTCAGCCTTACGGAAACGCTGCACAGCAACCTTGTTTGCTCGGCGATTACGCAAAAGGACTGTATTCTTACTATCCTTAATCATCTTGCTAAGAAGCAAATACGCCACTATAAATAGCACAACGATGAGTGCCAGCAAAAGGAAATATGTCGAGCTCAACATCAATGGCGCAACCGAAGAGCTAAGTTGTGGCTTACCCAATTTGATGAAACGGATATCACTACCAAGCTGACGTACGCCCTCCTTTGAAGAGCCTGTGATAATCTGCTGTGGAGTGATGCTCGCACCAGCACTGCCATCAGGAGCTACGTTTACTTTCAGGGCATCAGTTTTGAGTGTAACATAACCCTCCTTCTCTGGACTAAAGAATGTAAACTCTATCGGATCGATATCATACTCACCCTCGGCACGTGCAATGAATGGATACTCAAACTGCTTGTATCCCGAAGTTCCATTGACCGAAGTCTGGATAGATTCGGTCTCTCTGACATTGTATAGCTCAAACGAAGATGGCAAAACAAGTTTAGGGGTCTGCAAGAATGTCAAATTACCCGTACCCGAAATCCTCACAGTATAGGTCGCAGCCGAATTTGCCTTAAGCTGAGTCGAAGGCTGAGTAGCACTCATGGTAAACTTACCCACCGCACCGTTGAACGAAGCAGGTGCACCAGCTGGCAAATCCTTCACCGTAACATTAATCTGACCAGTCGAGAGCTTACGCTTAACATTATACACCTCGGCTCCACCGCCAAAGAATGGATCGAAATTGCGACTGCTACGCATTACAACCTGCGCTACGGCAGTAATATCAGCCGACTCAATGGCCAGCGAACCAGCCTGCTGAGGGTATAATAGCCACTCCTTGATAATCTGCGAATCATAGACCTTACCATCCAACGTTTCGCGCTTAGCTTGGTAGTTATCCGTAGGCAACTCCTGTGACCAGAATCCATTGAACGAAGGGAGTTTCACATCCTCAAAACCTGCAATACCCGCACGCGTATAGAGCGTAAGCGATGCGCGAATAGGCTCGCCCTTATAGACCGTAGAACGAGAGAGATTCAATCGAAGCAAGATATCATCCTGTGCAATCTGATTCTGCACAGCACTACCCTGCTGGGCTGCCGCCTCCTGCTCCTGCTTACGACTCTGCTCCACCACCTCGATAGGGGTAGCTTTGGTGGTATAGCTCTTACCATCTACCTTGACCGATGCCGCACCTATGGTCACATTACCCGCCGTCTGCGAAGTCACCACATAGGTGATGGTGAAGGTACTGGTATGGCTTGCCACACCATTGATGTTCTGGTATGAACGAGCCTGTGAGGTGGTAGGACCCGCCAACACATCCAACCCCGCAAAATCGGGTGCAACAAAAGTCTCACCATCGGGCTTGCCATTGGTCAAGATAAACTCTACGCGGAACATCTCCCCCGTAGAGACTATCAGAGGGGTATTCACCTCAAATGTCACTGCTCCATCGGCCCATACTCTGGCAAAAGAGAGTGTCGCAAAAAACAAAAGAAGAATATGTCTAAAGAATCTCTTCATCAGAAATAGTATTTATTCCCTATAAAACGCAATTTGACGGAGATTTATTTTCCGCCAAAGCCAAAAAATGAAGTTTTGCAGTCCAAAACGGACTGCAAAACCTCTATGCAACATATTTTTAGTGTGCGAAATCTGCGAAGAAGTCGTTACCCTTGTCATCTACGATGATAAAGGCAGGGAAGTTCTCCACATAGATCTTACGCACAGCCTCCATACCCAACTCTGGGAAGTCAACAACCTCGACACTCTTAATCGAGTTCTTAGCCAATACGGCAGCAGGACCTCCGATAGAGCCGAGATAGAAACCGCCATTTGCCTGACAAGCATCAGTCACAGCCTTCGAGCGGTTACCCTTAGCAACCATCACCATTGAGCCACCAGCCTTCTGGAAGAGGTCAACATAAGGATCCATTCGACCTGCAGTAGTAGGACCAAACGAACCTGAAGCCATACCCTGAGGAGTCTTAGCAGGACCTGCATAATATACAGGGTGCTTCTTGAAATACTCTGGCATAGGCTGACCCTCGTCCAACATCTGCTTGATGCGAGCGTGAGCAATATCGCGAGCTACGATAAGCGTACCCTTGAGGTTAAGACGAGTCTTGATAGGATATTTAGTCAAAATCTCGCGTACCTTGTCCATACCCTCGTCCAAGTCGATATCCACAGCTGGAGTCATCGCAGGAGCCTGAGCTGGGAGGAAACGTGCAGGATTTTTCTCCAACTTCTCTACAAAGATACCCTCTGGAGTGATCTTTGCCTTGATGTTACGGTCAGCCGAGCAGCTCACGCCGATAGCAACAGGACAGCTCGCAGCGTGACGTGGAGCGCGGATAACTCTTACATCGTGAACATAATACTTACCACCGAACTGAGCACCCATACCCATCTCCTGGCACATCTTGGTGATCTTCTCCTCCCACTCCAAATCGCGGAAGCAACGACCACCCTCATTACCAGATGTTGGCAGATGATCCAAATATCCAGCCGAAGCCTTCTTCACTGTCGAGAGACACATCTCAGCAGATGTACCACCGATGCAGACTGCCAAGTGATATGGAGGACAAGCCGAGGTACCCAAATCCTTCAAATGCTCCTTGAAGAAAGCTACGAGTGACTTCTCATTCAACAAAGCCTTAGTCTGCTGATAAAGGAAAGTCTTATTAGCCGAACCACCACCCTTAGTGATGAACAAGAACTCATACTCCATAGAGCCTGGATGGCCAGCATAGATATCAATCTGAGCTGGGAGGTTAGTACCTGAATTCTTCTCCTCTGTCATAGTGAATGGCACAACCTGAGAGTAGCGCAAGTTACGCTCCTTGTAGGTCTCATACACACCGCGTGCGATGCACTCTGCATCATCTGCACCTGTATATACATCCTCGCCCTTATGACCGATACAGATAGCAGTACCTGTATCCTGACATGTTGGGAGCTCACCCTCGGCAGCTGTTGCCTGGTTCAGAAGCATAGTGTAGGCAACGAACTTGTCGTTGTCAGAAGCCTCTGGATCCTCCAAAATGTTTGCCAACTTCTGCAAATGAGAAGGGCGAAGGTAGAACGACACATCGCTATAAGCACGCTTAGAGAGCAACTCCAAGCCCTTAGGATCGACCTTCAAGATCTTGCGACCATCGCACTCAACAACTTTCACATAATCTGTGGTGAGAAGCTCATACTCTGTGGTATCCTTCTCGATAGGATAAGGTTCCTGATAGATAAAATCAGCCATAGTTAAAGTGTTTTTATATGTTTATACTATTCTTTTCTGCTTCCAATAAGGCATAAATGCCATAAATCATGCAAAAATAGGAATTTTCCAAAATAAAAACAATAGTTTTTACGATTATAATACAGATTCGTCAATATCAGTCAACTTATAAGTTTTATTTATATCTAAATCGGAATTTGTGATAGAAAACTATTGCGAAAAGGGATGATGGGAGTTATTTTTGCAATAGAAACAGATTAAAAACTTCATAAAACCACAAGACTATGATCAGCAAGAGAATGCAGGATGCGATTAACGCACAGATTAACGCCGAGCTTTGGTCGGCTTATTTATATCTTTCGATGTCGATGGATGCAGCAGACAAGGGTCTGAAAGGCGTAGCAAATTGGTTTGCAATCCAGTTCAAGGAGGAGCAGGATCACGCTCAGATTTTCATCAACTACATGCA
>JAFOZN010000259.1 GCA_017391185.1 Alistipes sp.
CCGTAGCACCTACTATGGAGATAGAGTCATAGCCTCTTTCGAGTAGATATTTTACCGCTTTGGTTTGGTCGTTGGTCTCTTGGTCGGGAATGTAGTGTATCCTATCGGCATATTTTATGCGATTCTCATCGCTTAGTGAATCTCCGTCACCCACAATAACATCAGGCATGAAACCATTTGCAATATATTGGTCAGCACCACCATCACAACAGACAACAAACTCGGCCTGCTTGAGAATTTCAAGTGGCATGTGGTGTGTAGGGTAGTCCCCATTGGCTAAAATTACGGCTTCCTTATTTTTCATAACTACTCCTCTTGCATGAGTTTTTTCCACTTCTTGTAACCAAAAATTGCTATTACGGCGTATAATAAATATAGCGTAGCAGTAAAGTATAGATCCTTATAAGCGAAAAGCCCTACACTTGCCAAATCAACTATCAGCCATACCCACCATTGCTCAATCACCTTGCGTGCCAACATCCACATACCGACAATACTCAATGCCGCCACAAACGAGTCTGCCCATACTACATCGCTATCGGTAAAGTTGGCCAATGCACAAGCAATGAGTAGCTGAGCAAGGAGATATCCTACTCCCGCTTTGAGCCAATCTTTACGAGTGGCGTGGCTGATACGAAGCTCCTCCGAGGGTCGGTTATCTTTATCTCCGAATAATCTGAAGCTATATTTCCATGCAGCCCAACCATAGAGCGCAATTAGTAAATAGTAGAGATTTATACCCACATCGGCATATAGGCCAGCTCTAAAAAAGATATATAGATATATTGCCGGCATGATGATGCTGACAATCCAGAGGTGTATGCTCGCTTTATACTCCAGATATAGATATACTAAACCAATTACTACACCCGCAATCTCTATTATCTGTTCCAAACTCATCTTATTGTCGATATTCTATTTAGCGCACCCAAAGATAATTAGAAAATAATTATTATCTTCGCACCTAAGAAAGAATTTTTAAATCAAAACTATATGAAGAGACTTTTTATCTGTGCAGCTCTTTTGTTGGGCGCACTCTCTGCCTCGGCGCAGAGTAAGGATGGCGGTATTAGTGCCGATATGCTCGGTAAGATCCGCGAGGGTTATGCTGCTACCCCTGAGCAGAAGGCAGTGAAGAATGCTTTGGCATCTACATCTATCGCTACATTGGCTATAAATGGCGATAATTTGGCGATGTGTGACACACATTTCTCTCATCGCGTAAAGACTGTTGGTATTACCGATCAGGAGTCTTCGGGTCGTTGCTGGTTGTTTACAGGTTTGAATGTTTTGCGTGCCAAGATGATCGACAAGTATGATCTCGCAGGCTTTGAGTTTTCGCAGAACTACAATTCATTCTACGATTTGTTGGAGAAGTCAAACCTCTTCTTGCAGGCCATTATCGACAATCGTGATCTTCCACTCACTGATCGTAAGGTTGATTGGCTTTTGAAGAATCCTATCGGAGATGGTGGTCAGTTTACAGGTGTTTCAAATCTTATCATGAAGTATGGTGTTGTGCCTAAGTCGGCTATGCCTGAGACTTACCAGAGCAACAATACCAGCAATATGACAATGATTCTTAAGCTCAAACTTCGCGAGTTTGCTTTGGAACTTCGTGAGTTGAAGCCAGCGAAGGCTGCCGAGCGTAAGGTTGAGATGCTTACGGAGATTTATCGAATCTTGGTAGAGTGCTTGGGTGTGCCTCCTACTGAGTTTGAGTGGGCTCGTTACAATAAGCAGGGTGAGTTGGTAAGCTCGAAGAAGTACACTCCAAAGAGCTTCTATGAGGAGTATATTGGTGAGGATTTGGAGAAGAACTATATCATGATCATGAACGATCCATCGCGTGAGTATAACAAAGTCTATGAGATCGAGTATGACCGCCATGTATATGATGGTGAGAATTGGCTCTATATCAACCTCCCAATCGAGCGTGTGAAGGAGTTGGCTATCGCCTCTATCAAGGATAATACTGCTATGTATTTCTCATGCGATGTGGGTAAGTTCTTCGATCGCAAGAAGGGTACTTTGGATTTGGCTAACTTCGATTACGCCTCTTTGTTCAATACTTCATTCCCTATGGACAAGAAACAGCGTATTCAGACCTTCTCAAGCGGCTCTTCTCATGCTATGACTCTTATCGCCGTAGATTTGGATGCTGAGGGTAAGGCCAAGAAGTGGATGGTAGAGAATAGCTGGGGTGCAGCTTCAGGTTATAAGGGTTGTGTGATTATGACCGATGAGTGGTTTGAGGAGTATATGTTCCGTGTTGTTGTTGAGCGCAAGTATGTTCCAGAGGATATCCTCAAGCTTCTTGAGCAAAAGCCTATCATGCTTCCTGCGTGGGATCCTATGTTTGCTCCTGAGGAGTAATGATATATATGGCCATAAAAATATGAAAGTTGTCTAACAAGGCTACTTTGTCGTTACGCTCGCCCTCAAAATGCTCATTTACGCTTTAGTAAACTGCGCTTTTTCGGGCTTCGCAAGCCTAAAATTAGTCTTGTTATACAACTTCATAAAAATAGAGGATGCCCGACCTTGCGGTTGGACAACCTCATTTTTTTGCTAAGCCTTGATAAACTTCTTGGCAAGCCATCGTCTTACAGGCTCATCGTAGAGTTTAAGGATTATATATGCCAAAACAATCACTCCTATGATTAGGATCGCCACCACAGGCAAAGCCTCCCCAAATGTTGGGCATTGAGGTTTCTGCATCATCCAATAGTAGAAAAGATACATAAACGGATAGTGTATGATATATACAGGGTAGGATATATTGCCCAAGAAATTGCAAACCTTGGTCGAGGCGTTGTCTGTAGTAGAGCCCGAAGCTCCGATCCATACAAGTATAGGGAATACCATCATGATACAGAATATCTCATATAATCCGTTAATATACTCTCCCTCCAAATATGGTACGGCAAAGAGTATAACCAATAATGCCGAGCAGATCCAAAAAGCACCCTTAACCTTTATGGGCTTAAATTCTCGTGCCAAAACCATTCCAAGTGAGAATGGGAATAACATACGTACCAATCCGCCCAAGAAATTTACCGTGTCGATGGTCCAACCTACACCAATGCTGCCGTAACCCGAAACATCCATTACTGCAAAATATGCTAACGCTACACCTAAAATGGCGGTCCACCACTTCAGCGCGCGAGTAGATAGTTTACGTATAATTAGTGCGTAGAGTATATTGCCAATATACTCAAAAAATAGCGACCAGCTTGGGCCATTGAGTGGGAACATCTCGCCATTACCTCTCACCTCATATCTTGCACCTGGTAGGGCAGGGATGAAAAACATTGTGAGTAGCAATGCCAACATCACCCATCCAAATGGAGTCTGTGTACCGTCCCATTGTGTAGAGCCTTGTATGAGGAATGTGATGGTGCCGACCACTGCGCCCATTATCAACATCGGATGCAGGCGTATGAGTCGGCGAGTGAAAAAGCCCTTTAGGCTCATCTTTCCCCAGCGGTCATCGTAGGCGTAGCTGATGACAAAGCCTGAAAGCATAAAGAAAAAGTCAACAGCCAAATAACCATGATTAAAATTCTCTATCATTCCGCCCCCGACAAATGCGAAACCCTCCCAAACGTGATACCAAATTACGAGCAATGCTGCTACACCACGCAATCCGTCAAGAAGTTCGTAGTGGGGCTTTGAGTCCCCGAAAGCTGAAGAAGTGATTGTTTTTTGAGCCATAGTCTTAGTTCCTTGTTTCGTTTGAGACAAAGATAACCCTAAATAGCCGAAAATAACAATAGTTAGCGTACATATTTCAAAGTAAAGGGTGAAAATGGTTGCCACTCTCATCTTTTATTTGTACTTTTACATGATTATAAATTTCTAAATCTATGACTACATCTCAACAAGGTAGCCGAGCCTACCTATTTTCAATTGTATTGGTAGCCGTTCTTGGCGGTTTGCTCTTCGGTTATGATACTGCGGTGATTTCAGGCGCAGAGAAGGGTTTGCAGGCATTCTTTATGGGTGCTGATTTTGAATATACCGATGCTCTGCACGGCATCACATCTTCGAGTGCTTTGATCGGTTGTATTCTTGGTAGTGCCATCTCAGGCTTGTTCGCAACGCGTCTTGGCCGTAAGCGTTCATTATTCGTGGCGGGTGTCTTGTTCCTGCTCTCGGCATTGGGATCGTATTATCCTGAGTTTTTGTTCTTCGAGGCTGGTAAGCCTTCGTTCTCTCTTTTGATTGCCTTTAATATCTATCGAGTTATTGGAGGTATCGGCGTGGGATTGGCTTCGGCTATTTGCCCGATGTATATTGCTGAGATTGCTCCGAGCAATATGCGAGGTACGCTCGTGTCGTGGAACCAGTTTGCCATCATCTTTGGTCAGCTGGTGGTCTATTTTGTCAATTTCATGATTCTCGGCTCACATGCAAATCCTGTAATTGAGCTTGTTAATGGTGTCAATAGTATCATGAATCCCGATGCTGCGGCTTGGACTATCGAGACAGGTTGGCGTCTGATGTTTGTGAGCGAGGTTGTTCCTGCGGGATTGTTTGCTTTGCTTATCTTGTGTGTGCCTGAGACTCCACGTTACTTGGCTTTGGTGGGTAAGGATGACGCTGCGCTTAAGGTTTTGGGCCGTATCAATGGCTCTCAGCGTGCTGCTACAATC
>JAFOZN010000260.1 GCA_017391185.1 Alistipes sp.
GCTTGGCGCGAATCATATCTCCAGGCTTACGCTCCGCCTGATCATCATCCAGACGGCGACCTGTCATCTCCTGACGGCGTTGCTCACGAGCCTCCTTTACGGGATCGTAATAACGAGGGACATACTTAAACTGGTTAGCGTGACGCTTATGTGGTGAAAAAAATGACATATCTTAAGTCCTATTTATTGTTAAAACTCTTATCTGAAGAAATTCTTCATTCGCTCAAATATATTCTGCTTCTCAGCACTCTCAGCCTCCTTGAAATGAGGTTGCTCCGAGAGAGCCTCCACTAACTCACGCTCCTTAGAGTTAAGAGTATCAGGGATAGTGATATCTACCACGATCAAAATATCGCCACGACCATAACCATTAACATCGGGCAAACCCTTACCTCTTAAGCGGAACACCTTGCCTGCGTGAGTACCTGCAGGAATCTTGATTTTGGCACGGCCATCGATTGTCGGAACTTCCACTTCGCCACCCAAAATACAAGTAGTAACTGTAAGATTCAGATTGTGAATCAAGTCATTGCCATCGCGAATAAGCTCTGGATTATGCTCCTCCTCGATCATCACCAACAAATCTCCCGCAATACCGCCCTGACGAGCTGCATTACCCTTGCCAGATACGGTCACTGCCATACCCTCGCCTACTCCTGCTGGGATCTTGATCTCCACAACCTCTTCGCCACGCACAACACCTTCGCCGCCACACTTGTCGCACTTAGCAGTAATAATCTTACCCGAACCGCCACAAGTAGGACAAACACCCTGGGTCTGCATACGGCCAAAGAATGTATTCTCCACTCTTGTCACATAACCAGAACCGTTACAAGTCGAGCACGTTGCATACGAAGATGAATCCTTAGCTCCCGTACCTCCGCACTTATCACAAGCGATAGTCTTGTTGATTTTCAACTTCTTTGTCGTACCATTGGCAATCTCACTCAAGGTAAGTCTCACCTTCACTCTGATATCAGAGCCACGGCTAACCCTCGCGCCACCGCGAGAGCCACCGCCAAAACCACCGAAGTGACCACCAAAGATATCTCCAAACTGAGAGAAGATATCCTCCATAGAGAAGCCACCAAAGCCTCCTCCACCGAAGCCACCACCAGCAGCTCCGCTCATACCTGCATGGCCAAACTGATCATAGCGAGCACGCTTATCCTGATTCGACAATACATCGTAAGCCTCGGCTGCCTCTTTAAACTTCTCCTCAGCCTCCTTATCACCAGGATTCTTATCTGGGTGATATTTAATCGCAGCCTTACGATATGCCTTCTTTATCTCATCGGCATTGGCATTGCGAGCAACACCTAACACCTCATAATAATCTCTCTTTTCTGCCATCTTGCAAAATGTTTTACCCTCTTATAACATCCCAATTATTCGCCTACAACGACCTTGGCATAACGGAGCACCTTCTCGCCCATCATATATCCACGTTGTACAACGTCAATTACCAAGCCTTTCTTATCCTCTCCCGCAGCAAAACGAGCTACTGCCTCATGAAAATCGGGGTTAAACTCCTTATCCTGTGCCTCGATTTCGGTCACATTTTTCTGACGCAAGGCCTCCTCGAATTTCTGCAGCACAAGTTTCTCGCCCTCTCTCAAAGCTGAGATATCATCACTCTTCTCCGATGCAGCCACCGCACGGTACATATCATCCAAGACCGAAAGCATAGACTTAATCACATCCGAACCTCCACTTGCTACCAAATCCATCTTCTCACGCAAGGTGCGCTTACGATAGTTATCGAACTCAGCCTGCAAACGCATATATTTGTCTCGCCATACGGCAATTACCTCTTCTGGGGTTGGCTCTGCGCCCTCTGCCACAGTGTCAGACTCCGACTCGGCAGTCTCTGCCATATTGTCACCATTGTCACACTGAGACTCCTGCTGAGGGGCATCCTGAGCAAGCTCCTCATCCATCTTAACTTCCTGATCCTTAACCTTATTCTCTGTCATATCTATATATTTTATTATTCTCTATACTCCTTATTTCGCAAATAATATGCCCCAAACACTAACCTATGATAAATATAGTCGGGCGCTTAGCTATATCGGGCAAAGCCGACTTGCGCCATGCGGCTACGCTGCGAGTGAGGATTATCTCTTCGGGCGAAGTTATATCACAAGCAATGGTTAGCTTGGTCTCTGCCGCACATACCGCGAGTAACTGCTCTGTAAGTTTGACGTTACGATACGGAGCCTCGATAAAGATCTGCGACTGATGCTCTTGATGGGCTCTACGCTCCAGATTCTTGATAGCCTTAGCTCGCTCTGGCGGTTTTACGGGCAGATAACCATTGAAAGCAAACGACTGACCATTGAGTCCCGATGCCATCAAAGCAAGCAAAATCGAAGATGGGCCTACCAATGGTATAACCCTTACACCCTTACGATGGCACGCCTCGACAACCAACGCTCCAGGATCTGCCACACCCGGAACACCCGCTTCGGAGATTACTCCCGCTGAACGGCCCTCCAAAATAGGCTTAATCATAGCCTCTACGGCCACTCCCGCTACGGTATGCTCATTGAGTTCCACAAACTCCAAATCATCAATCTTACGACTGATGCCCGCCTTGGATAGGAATCTGCGCGCTGAGCGAATGTTCTCTACTATAAAATAGTCTAACTCATCTATCACACGTCCATTGGCCTGCGGCACAACATCATAGACCGCAGTTGAGTCCGAAATCGGACATGGAATCATATATAAAACACCCTTCTCGGCCATTATTCTCTAACATATATTCGTTTAACACGTGCCGAAATCGAGGTCATAATCTCGTATGAGATAGTGCCCAACTTCTCGGCCATATCTTCCAATGTATTTCCTTTGGTTGGAGAGAAAATCACTACCTGATCGCCCTCCTTAACACCTTCGACATCCGTAACATCTATCATACAACTATCCATACAGATTCTGCCTACGATAGGAGCCCTATGACCTGCCACAAGCATCGACCAATGGCCTCCACTCAGGTGGCGATCCAAGCCATCTGCGTATCCAACAGGGATTGTGGCGATCTGGCTATCTCTGAGCAAAACCTCACTACGACCATATCCTATGGCCTCCCCCGCCTTACGACTACGTATTTGCACTATACGAGTCTTGAGTGTGGCGACAGGCTGCAACTCCTCATTATGACAATAACCATAACCATAGAGTCCCAAACCCAGACGACACATATCAAACTTGGCTTCTGGGAATCGCTCAATAGCTGCCGAATTTGCCGTGTGACGTATAATATTATATGGTAGAGCATTGGCTATCTGAGTGCTCATCCTATCAAACTTAGCGATCTGAGAACGAGTAAAGTCATCCTGCGCGGGATCATCTGCACACGAAAGGTGCGCAAAAACCGAAGCAACCTTCACTGCTCGGCAAGCCTTAACTTCTGAGATTAACTCCTCGATCTCCTCCTCTACAAAACCCAGACGATGCATACCTGTATCCAACTTCAGATGTACAGGATAACCATAGGCTCCATAACGCTCTACCGAATCGACAAAATCCCTCAACGAATGGAAAGAATATATCTCTGGCTCAAGCGAATAGCTAATCATCTTATCGAAGCTCCCCGAATCGGCATTCAACACCACGATAGGCATCTTCACGCCTCGCTCCCTAAGGATAACACCCTCATCAGCAAAAGCCACCGCCAAATAATTTATACCCAAACGCTGCATATGCTGAGCCACCTCGATATCGCCCGTACCATAACTATGAGCTTTGACCATAGCAACCAAGCGGTGATTCATCGGCAAGAACTTACGGAAATAACCCACATTATGAGTCATCGCATCGAGATTGATTTCAAGCACAGTCGTATGGCTCTTCAACTCCAACATATGACACACTCGCTCGAAGTGTGATTCGCGATTACCCTTGAGCAATATGGTCTTTCCATTTATATCTTCCCTAAGTATCGAGCGCATCAACTCCTGAGTATCTTTATATAGACTCTTGCGACATCTAAATTTATCAGCATATTGCGTAATCCTGCTACCTACAGCTATGAGATGATCCACCCCCGCATGCTCCACAAGGCTCGCCACTCTCTCATATAACTCCTCTTCGGCCATTCCGCTTTGCAGGATATCCGACACAACGGCAATAGTCTTACCACCCAACGCCACACTTCGCAAAGTGTCAAGCGCAAGTGCAAGTGAATTAATATCAGTATTATATGAGTCGTTAATTATTGTAGAGCTTTCGATACCTTCTTTAACCTCCAGACGCATAGCAACATCCGAGAAGGAGAGTCGCAGATTATCAAACCCCAAAACTCCTCCCAATGCCATCACCAACTGCGCATCTTCTCTCAAAGCATCATTACACACGCTTATCTGCCCAACACCCTGATCTGCCGCATCGACTTTGGCACACGAAAGCGACTCCACCGCTTGTGCAATCTGCTCATAATCGCTGTGATATATCAGAGTCTGAGCACCCTTTGCAAGAACCAACTTCTCGGCGACCTTCTCCTCTATGGATACAAAATTACTCTGATGGGCATCGCCTATGGTAGTCATCACCACCACCTCGGGGCGAATCATACGCTCCA
>JAFOZN010000261.1 GCA_017391185.1 Alistipes sp.
ATGGCATTAACCTCATTTGTAGGACTGATCAAAACAAACAATCCTACGATCAGAGCTGCTGCGACTCCGCAAATTCGCATTGCTCCGAAAAGCCACGCATAACGCGCCTTGCGGGGTTTTAGCTCCAACTTAAAACCCTCTACCGATGGTGCAAATCGTGGAGTAAGTAACTGCTCGACTCTCTGGTCAAGCTCCTGCATATTGTTATTCTGATTCTCTAAGTTCATAATTTTACTTTTTAAAAAGGTTTTAAACTGAATTAAAGTAATCCCTCCTTGCGCATAGCATCGCGTATATGCTCTATGCCGTAACGATAGCGGGACTTAGCGGTGGAGAGAGGAATATCCATGATATCTGCCACCTCTTGAAACTGACACCCCGCGTGCAGATGCAGACGGATAACCTCGCTCTGCTCTTGTGGGATGGTCTCAAGCAATCGCCCGATGAGTTGATACTCCTGCTCAAAATCCTTCGCCTGCAAATCATCCTCACGAAGATCCTTCAAAGAGGTGAGATCTACAAAGCTGAGTTTGCGCCTATCGCGAAGCCTTTGCGCACAAGCATTCATCAGCGAACGGTAGATGTAATACCTCATATTGAGAATCCCATCACGATGGGTGGTGCGCAACTTTAGGTACAATTCCTGAATCACATCTTCGGCAACCTCTTGGCTTCCTAACCGATAACAAGCGTAGCGATGCAAGGACGAAAGTTCAACCACAAAAAGCGACTCAAGCTGCTCGACATACTCTTTAGGAGGTTTGTTATTGAATTCCATAAGTTTGTTAAAGTTAATAATCCGTTTTCTGAAAATGCACTTTCACTTAATAAGACGCAAAACCAAAGAAAAAGATTTAACCTTCGGCAAAATAAATATCGCAAACATAATAAATCGTGTCGGCAAGGCAATAAAAAAGACTCAAAGTTTGGATTATTGGGGAAAGATTTTTAATTTTGTAGAAACAAAGTCAAAGCATGATGTGTCGTAGCATACATAAGCAGTCGTGGTGGCGTCATTGTTTAGAATAGAACAATGTCTAAGATCATGCTATGTATGTATAATATAACATAACTCTTTGAGCCATTGTTCTGATTCGGAGCAATGGCTTTTTGATTAGATTTAGAGTAACTCAATTAATAAGAGAGGATATGAAGACCAAAAAATTCCTACTTCCCGAGAGCCAAATGCCTACGGCATGGTATAACATTGTGGCAGATATGCCCAACAAACCATTGCCAGCTCTCGACCCACGAACCAAGCAACCAATCACAGCCGAAGCCATGTCACAGATCTTCGGCGAAGAGTTGGTCAAGCAGGAGCTCTCGACTGAGCGTTTTATCGAAATACCTGAGCAGGTACAAGACCTATATAAAATCTGGCGACCTACGCCCGTAGTACGCGCATACAACTTGGAGCGCATGCTGGATACTCCAGCCAAGATCTATTTCAAGAATGAGGGTACATCACCAGCAGGCTCACACAAGCCCAACACAGCTATTCCACAAGCATACTACAATGCCAAGCAGGGTATTAAGTATCTCGCTACAGAGACAGGTGGCGGTCAGTGGGGAAGTGCAATTGCGTTGGCTTGCCAATACTTCAACATCGACCTAAGAGTATATATGGTAAAGGTTAGTTGCCAGCAGAAGCCATATCGTAAACTCTTGATGAACGCATGGGGTGCAAACGTAATCCCTTCGCCAAGCGACACAACTCAGGCTGGTCGTGATATTTTGGCAGCTGACCCAGAGTGCTCAGGCAACCTCGGAATTGCAATCTCGGAGGCTGTCGAGAGCGCATTGGCACACGGCGAGGATACTCGATATTGCTTGGGTAGCGTTATGAACCATGTTTTGTTGCACCAGACAATCATCGGCGAAGAGGCTATACGTCAGATGGAGATGGCGGGTGATGAGCCAGATGTGGTGATCGGATGCTTCGGCGGTGGATCGAACTTCGCTGGTATCGGCTTCCCATTCATTCGCAGAAACCTCTGCGAGGGTAAAAAGACAAGAGTCGTAGCCGTAGAGCCTGCATCTTGCCCTAAGCTCACTCGTGGAGAGTTCCAGTATGACTTTGGCGATACGGCAGGTTTGACTCCTATGATGCCGATGTACACATTGGGACACACATTCCAACCCGCTAACATCCATGCAGGAGGTCTGCGCTACCACGGTGCCGGATCTATCGTTAGCCAGCTCTATAAAGATGGTTTGATGGAGGCGGTTGCTATCCCTCAGTTGGAGACATTCTCGGCAGGTATGATGTTTGCCAACAGCGAGGGTATAATCCCAGCTCCTGAGTCATGCCACGCCATAGCTGTTGCCGTACGCGAGGCCAAGAAGGCCAAAGAGGAGGGCAAGGAGAAGACCATCCTGTTCAACCTTTCGGGTAATGGCATGATTGATCTCTATGCCTTTGAGCAGTATTTCAGCAACAAACTTCAGGATCATGAGTTGCCTGAGTCTGAGATTCGCCGAGCAATAGATGAATTGGATAAAATTATAAAGTAAATATATTTATCATGGAAGAACAAGTACGTCAACTACTCTCGAAGATCGTTCACCCTGAAACTCAGAAGAACATCGTAGAGAGTGGTATAGTGCATAGCGTAACGGCACGAGAGGATAAGATCGTAGTGGTCTTGATCTTCCCCAAGAGCCGCGATCCATTCGCCATGCGTATCAAGAGCCTTACAGAGCAGACACTCAAGGATTCATTCCCCGCAGCGAAGGAGAATATTACAGTCGTAATCAAAGAGGGCGAGGCAAAAGCACCACAACCCAAGCGAGAGAGTACAACCGTCAGAGTCGGTAAGATCATAGCCGTTGCTTCGGGTAAGGGCGGTGTCGGCAAATCTACCGTTACGGCAAATTTGGCTCTTACGTTGCGAAACATGGGTTATAGAGTAGGTTTGCTCGATGCTGATATTTATGGCCCTTCACAGCACAAGATGTTCGGAGTAGAGGATTACCTGCCCGACGCAGTACAGCAAGATGGTATGGATTACATTATCCCTGCACAGAGCCACGACATTGAGTTGATGTCAATCGGCTTCTTTATCCAGCCTACCGATGCGCTGATGTGGAGAGGTGCAATGGCAACAAATGCTCTAAAGCAATTGCTACATCAGACGATGTGGGGCGGTTTGGATTTCCTCCTAATTGATATGCCTCCAGGCACAGGAGATATACACCTTACGATGATCTCGGAGGTGAAGATGGATGGTGCGGTGATAGTTTCTACACCTCAGCAGATTGCCGTTGCAGATGTGGTGCGTGGAGTAGAGATGTTCCGCCACGAGCAGGTAGCAGTCCCCGTCTTGGGTATTATCGAGAATATGGCATGGTTCACGCCTAAGGAGTTGCCCAACAACAAATACTACATCTTCGGACAAGGTGGCGCACGCCGATATGCTGAAGAGGTCGATGCCCCATTCTTGGGTGAGGTACCTATCGTACAATCCATCATGGAGGGCGCCGAGAGTGGTAAGCCGGGCGTTGAGTTGGATGCCGATGTAGAGAAATACTACCGTTCGATTGCCGAGAAGATAATTGCAGGTCTGTAAAAGATCTGCAATTTTTCTTTTCATTGGTAACATTTTATCTAAGGATTCACAAATTCAATTCATTAATTGCTATCTTTGCGGCGGAAAAAGAAACCGTTTTGTTAAGATGAGAATTTTCTACACTATTCTGCTGCTTATCGTCAGCAATATCTTCATGACCTTTGCATGGTATGGTCACCTCAAGTTGCAGGAGATGAAGCTCATATCTTCATGGCCACTATATTTGGTTATCCTCTTTTCGTGGGTTATCGCCTTGGCTGAATACTCTTGTCAGATTCCAGCCAATCGCATCGGCTTTGTCGGTAACGGAGGTCCATTCACACTCATGCAGCTCAAGGTGATACAGGAGGTTATTACGCTCATCGTGTTCACACTCTTCTCTACAGTGGTATTTCGAGGTGAATCGCTCCATTGGAATCACTTGGCGGCCTTCTGCTGCTTGATTCTGGCGGTATATTTCGTATTTATGAAATAACCCTCTTACCTACGGAAGATGAGACGTGAGGAGCTGGAGATAGTATTAAAGCCTGAGGTGCAACAATCTATCAAGGCTAATCTTGAGCGAGATCCGCTTAAGGTGGCTCTTGATAAGAGTGTTCCACACTCCAGAGAGGTCGCCTCACAGGTGAAATATCTTCAACGCGCTCGCCAAAAACTTCCATCTCTATATCAAGCACAAGCCATAATCCCAGACCGAGGATTTGAACAATCTTCGAGCGAGGAGAGTGCAGTGGCCAAACCCCTCACAGGCGAATCGCTACTTGATCTAACCTGCGGATTGGGGATTGATTCACTCCACTTTTCACACAAATTTGCCAAAGTGACGAGTCTCGAACGAGATGAGGTCTTGGCCGATATAGTAAGAGAGAATCTGCGCCGTATGAAGATCTCCAATGTGGAGGTGATAACAGCTTCAGCCGAAGAGTATCTTCTATCATGCAAGGAGCATTTCGATTGGATATATGTAGATCCAGATCGCCGCTCGGAGGATGGTAAACGCATGGTAAAATTGGAGGATTGCTCGCCTAATGTAATCGCCATATATGATAAGATGCGCGCTGTGGCGGACAAGATCGCTATCAAAAATTCACCACTATTCGATGTAGAGGAGGCCTTCAGACTCTTCCCCGAAGCATCGGTAGAGGTTGTTTCGCTCGGCGGCGAATGCAAAGAGGTGATGATATATATCGACTCTCAGCCATCCAGCATCGTAGCCCACGCCATAGGCCGTGGCAAGGTAGAGATCTTACGCTCTGAGATTGAAGATTGCATCTGCAAAAGGGAGTTTGACCCACTGCAATATAGCTACCTCATCATCCCCGATGTTGCCTTACAAAAAGCGCGTATCGTAGCACAAGCACTTCACGGCAAGGCTGATGTTTGGAGCAATAACTCTTTTGGCTTCGCCACCACAATGCCCGATGGTGTATTAGGGCGTGTGGAGCGAATTAGTCGTATCGAAAAATTTGACTTAAAGAGTTTAAAACGAGAGCTAAAGGGCATAGGTTGTGACATCACTCTAAGAGAATTTCATATCGGAGTAGATGAATTACGCAAGCGTTGCGGTATGAAGTCGGGAAACAAGCAGAAATTAGCCTTCACCAAGATTCAGGGCTCGGCATACACTATCTTCTTAGAGTAGCTCTCCACTTATCCACACTCAATCCATCGAGTACTCTACCCCACCCCAAGATCGGTATTATTAAGCAGTATCTCCGCCTTGGGATTATCCTTTAGCGTAGGATATACCTCCTCCTCGAACCATCGAGCAAGCTCCTCATCTCGGCGCAACGGAGTGGAATTATTGCAGAAAAGATTAACGCTATAATACTCAAAATACTCCTCTGCCTGCGCTATATCACTAAGTATCTGCTCACGGCTCTGCCCCTCGACACAACAAAGCAGACACACTCCACGAAAATACTTGGCTACATCCTTCGCTGTCACACTCTCCGCCACTCCCTTATTCCACACCTTACGAAGCGCACCATCAAAACTCTCTATACCACACCTAAATTTCACCTTCGCAGGGGCAAACAGCTCGGCAAACTCGCTCAGACGATGACGGTACATATAGTGCGCCTCAAACCATAGAGTATGAATCTCGCAACGGCGCACAACATCCTTGATATGCTCAATAGTACGCGAATCAAACTCCATCGCAGAGCCTGAATTGATAATATCCAACACGCCATATTTACCATTCACTCGATCCAACAACGGAGCATTTACAAGATATGGTTCTGAACTCACATCGTGATAATAATCGCAAAAGGTACACCCCTTCCAACGACACCCCTGCCCCTGCAAAAGAAGCATCTCGCGAGGGAGTTTACTATCTATTAGCGAATAACGATCCATTGCTTTTAGCTTTACGATAACTCTCTATTAGGTGAATTGCGGCATATGCCATAGGAGTTCCAAACACACTCTCGATCAAAAGCTTAGAGACATATTGGAAGAGTATCATCATCATCAAATCGTGCGCCGAAACCACACCAGCAAAAGCTATAAGAACAAATGGCAATGAGTCGAAAACGTATGCCACCGCCGAACTACCGATGGTGCGAAGCCACAACCAACGGCCCTTGGTGCGGATCTTAATACGCTCCATAAGCCATGCGTTGGATAGCTCACCCAAAAGGAATCCCACCAACGAAGCCACCACAATACGAGGAACATAACTAAAGATATGATCATAGGCCGAAGCTGTCTCAGCCAAATAATCAGGCGAGGGCATAGCAACTCCTATTCGGGTACAAACCACCAAGACAATGTTGCACAACACCGTCAAATAGATAATTCTTTTGGTAGTACGATAACCCCAGATCTCGGTCAAGACATCACCCAACATATATGCAAAGGGGAAGGTGATGGTGCCCGCATCGAAATAGAAGAGTCCAAAGAAACTCACAACCTTGACTGCCATTATATTGGAGACAAGGTAGAGTGTAATAAACAATGCCGTCAGAATCATCAACGGCGATGAGCTGAAATCTCGGTTTTTTAAAGGGTTTTCCGATACCTTATTCATACGTAAAAAATTAAAAAGTTAAACCCTGCCCCAATTTTGAGCCTTACGCCCTCGATCAGAACAGGGTATATCACCAATGTTACTGCTCGTTGGTAGTAATCTGAAGCACTTATATTGTGGGAATCTCGTATATTTGCTACGTAAATCCGTGAAATATCATTATTGCC
>JAFOZN010000262.1 GCA_017391185.1 Alistipes sp.
AAAAAGTAGCAAAACGAATGTTTAAGAGCGTAAGAAGACCTATGTTGATATAATAGATGGTAAGCTCGCCACGCTATAATTGAGTGTAGAGATTCCAACCGACACTGCGGAGCGAGAGCAGAAGCCAAGTCTTGCTTGGATTATGCCGAGCCGCGAGGAGGAAAAGCCGACCTTGTGTCGGATTAATCAACGCGCATACGCTCGGTGGAATGACGTGCTGAAGAGGGTAAAACAAAGGAAAAACTAAAAGTTTAAACGAAAAATATGCGTTTTGCAAATCCATATTTGTTGTGGTTATTGACACTTTTAGTGCCAATGATCGCATATTATATCTACCGCACTATGCAGGGCGGAGCAGCCATCCGTATCTCTACGGTGGATGGCGTGCGCCACGCCCCACGCACTCTGCGTTACTATCTGCGCCACCTGCCATTTGTTATGCGTGTGGCAGCTTTTGCGCTGATGATAGTGGCTCTGGCACGCCCTCAGGGCGTTGAGGAGCAGAGCCGCACCAATGCCGAGGGTATCGACATCATGCTCTCGATAGATATCTCAGGCTCGATGTTGGCGCGTGACTTCAAACCCGACCGTATCTCTGCCGCCAAGGAGGTTGCAGCATCGTTCGTGGCAGACCGTGTGGGCGACCGCATAGGTCTTGCGGTCTTTGCGGGAGAGGCCTTCACCCAGAGCCCTCTGACTACCGACAAGAGCTCGTTGCAGACGCTCTTGGCACGTATCCGCAGTGGCGTGATAGAGGATGGTACGGCTATTGGTAACGGTTTGGCTACGGCTATCAACCGCCTCAGGGAGAGCGACTCGAAGAGTAAGGTTGTGATCCTGTTGACCGATGGTGTGAACAACCGTGGTGAGATGTCTCCGCTGATGGCTGCCGACATCGCCGCCGATATGGGCATCAGAGTCTATACCATCGGTGTGGGTACTCGAGGCAAAGCCCCCTATCCTGCGCTCGATATGTTTGGCAATATGACCTTCCAGATGATGGACGTGGAGATTGATGAGGAGACACTCTCTGAGATCGCATCGCGTACGGGCGGAAAGTATTTCCGTGCCACCGATAAGGAGAAGCTCAAAGCCATCTATGATGAGATTAATCAGTTGGAGAAGACCAAGGTCGAGATTACCGACCTGACGATCTACCACGAAGAGTTCCTGCCATTGCTGCTCTTGGCCATGGCGTTGCTCCTGATGGAGTTCCTCTTCGCTCACCTAATCCTTAAACGTATCCCATAGTTATGTTTCGTTTTGCAAATTCATACCTCTTATATCTTCTTCTGTTGGTGCCTGTGTTTGTGGCACTTTATGGCGTGGCTTCGATGCGCCGCCGCCATCTGTTGAAGAAGTTTGGTAACATAGATATCATCCGTACCCTTATGCCCGCCTATTCGGCTTCGCGTCTGAGGCTGAAGTTTACGCTCTACCTCTTGGCGTTTGTATGTGTGGTTTTTGCTGCGGCACGACCACAGCTCGGCTCCAAACTCAGGGAGGAGCGTGCCAAGGGCGTGGAGATGATGTTGGTGGTCGATATCTCCAATTCGATGCTTGCTGAGGATTTCGAGCCCAACCGCCTGGAGCGCACCAAATATGCCATCAACAAACTCTTCGAGGGCTTGCAGCAGGAGCGTGTGGGTTTGGTGGTCTTCGCGGGCGAGCCTAAGGTGCAGTTGCCCATCACCTCGGACTACCGCATGGCCGAGGCCTTTACACGCCGTATTTCGACCAATTTGGTGGCTGAGCAGGGTACCGACATAGGCAAGGCGCTGGAGCTGGCTACGCTATCGTTCTCTTCGCAGAGCGAGCAGAGCCGAGTTATAGTGCTCATCACCGATGGAGAGAACCACGAAGATGATGTCTTGGAGACCGCCCGCATGGCCAAGGAGCAGGGCATAAAGATCTTCACCATAGGTATCGGAACACCCGAAGGCGCACCTATCGAGATTGATGGCGAATTTATCAAGGATGAGGAGGGCGAGATGGTCGTTTCGAAGCTCGATGAGCAGACTTTGGAGCAGATTGCCACCATCACCGATGGCGGATATGTGCGCGCTACCAAACAATCCATCGGCTTGGAGGAGATTGTCAAGAGCATCAACGAGATGGAGAAGGCCGAGCTCTCGACCATTCGCTATGAGGAGTATAACGAGCAGTATCAATACTTTTTGGCTGTGGCGTTGGCGTTGTTGTTGCTCGATAGCTTTATCCTCAGCCGCCGCAATCCTCGCCTTAAGCGATTTAACATCTTCCGCGAACACCCGTAACGGGTGTCTTATGAAAGATGAGAGATGAAAGAGGAAAGTTGAAAGATGAGAGATGAAAGTTGAAAGTGGAGAGAGGAAAAATTACCGCGCGTAAGCAACAATCTCGGCAGAAGCATTTTTGTACCCGTAACGGGTGAATTTTGAATTAAAAAATGATATACCCATGGGGCGATAGCCGCCGTTTCAATAGCTATGCGGCATATTTCAGACGCACCTTCGGCCATAGGATGCAGAAGGTAGCCATAAATGCGGGCTTCACATGCCCCAACCGCGATGGACATATCTCCACGGGCGGTTGCACATTCTGTCTCAACGAGGCCTTCACCCCATCATATTGCCAAAACACGAAGAGCATCACCCAACAGATAGACGAGGGCGTGGAGTTCCACCGCCGCCGCTATCGCAAGGCGGGCGAGTTCTTGGCATACTTCCAATCCTTTTCCAACACCTATGGCTCGATGGAGCGTCTGCGTGCGTGCTACGATGAGGCTCTCTCGCACCCCGACATTGCTGGCATCGTGGTCGGCACACGTCCCGATTGCGTGGATGAGCAGAAGCTCGACTACTTTGCTGAGTTGGCTCGCGAGAAGTATGTTGCCATAGAGTATGGCGTGGAGTCGAGCTATGATGAGACCTTGCGGCATATCAATCGTGGTCACGACTTTGCCACCGCTGAGCGAGCCATCGCCATGAGCCACGAGCGTGGTCTGCACACCTGCGCCCACTTTATCTTGGGTTTGCCGGGCGAGACCGATCAGATGCTCATCGACCAAGTAGAGCGTATCAATGCTCTGAAGTTAGACTCCATCAAGTTTCACCAACTCCAGCTCTTTCGCTCCACGCCTATGGCTGCGGAGTATGATGCCCACCCAGAGAGGTTTCGCTTCTGGAGTGTCGAGGAGTATATCTCGCTCTTTGTCGAGATTCTGCGCCGCCTGCGCCCCGACATCGTGGTGGAGCGTTTTGCATCGGAGGCTCCACCCCGTTATCACCACCTCTCAACGTGGGGTTTGATACGCAACGAGCAACTTTTGTCGATGCTGGACAAAACATTGGAGGCAAAAGGAGTACATCAAGGCGATTTTTTACCTATATTTGCACAGAAATAGACAAAAATCATATTTTTTTACAACTTATAAAGTATGAAACTTACGGGAAAACAGATTGCTGTCGGCATCAAAGAGTATCTGATTATGGCCATCGGTATGTATCTCTATGCCTTTGGTTGGGTTGCGTGTGTGATTCCTGCAGGAGGTATGGGTGGCGGTGCCACAGGTCTTTCAATCCTGCTCAACCACCTCTTCCCACAGATCACAATGGGTACCTTTGTCTTTATCATCAACTTCATCCTGCTCATCATAGCGGGCTTTATCGTGGGGTGGAACTTCGGTATCAAGACCATCTATTGTATCGTCATGCTCTCCATAGCGATGGATGTCTGCGATGCTGTGATTCCCGAAAATATACTTGTCTATTATACCCAGAATATCGACTCGCATAATATCCTGCTTGTGATCTTGGGAGCTGTCATTGCTGGTACGGGCGTGGCTACGAGCTTCTCGCAGGGCGGTTCTACGGGCGGTACAGATATCGTGGCGATGATCATCAACAAGTATAAGACCATCTCCTATGGTAAGATCGTCATTTCGAGCGACTTCTTCATCATCGGTAGCTCACTCTTCATCGCCAGCGACTTGGCTACGGGTATCGCTACGGTGATCTACGGTTATATCATGATCGCTGTCTATGGCTATACGGTGGATCTGATACAGTCGGGTAATCAGCAGTCGAGCCAGATATTTATCATCTCGCCTAAGTATGAGGAGATTGCCACTCAGATCAATATCGAGGCGGGCCGTGGTGCTACCATCATCGATGGTCAGGGCTGGTACACCAAGAATCCTTGTAAGATTATCATGGTCGTGACACGTAAGCGCAACGCATCGCAGATATTGAAAATTGCCCGCCGTATAGACGAAAACGCCTTCTGTACTATGGGCTCTGTGATGGGTGTATATGGCAAGGGTTTTGAGGCGTTGAGTAAGATTTAAAGCTTAGATACGATGAATCTTATCGGAAATATTCTTTGGATTGTTTTTGGAGGCTTCTTGACCTCGTTGTTCTATCTTGTGGGAGGTCTGCTTCTGTGCCTTACCATCGTGGGTATCCCATTTGGCGTGCAGATTATGCGCTTGGGATGGTTTGCCTTGTGCCCATTTGGCGGTGAGGTTGTTCCACGCGAGAACCCTGTGGGTTGCCTTGCGATTTTGATGAATGTCTTGTGGATTATACTTGGCGGAATCGAGGTTGCTTTGGCACACCTCTCTGTGGGTGTTGTGTTATGCTGTACCATCATAGGTATTCCATTTGGTCTGCAACACTTCAAACTGATGATTTACGCTTTGTTGCCTTTTGGTCACAAGGTGATATATAGGTAATTAGAGGGGACAAAAAAAGCTGCTGACTTACTTTAGGTCAGCAGTTTTTTTTAATTCAGAATTCTGAATTTTGAATTTTTGTTGCTACCTTTACACCCAAATGTTCTCTGCGTGCAGAGAAAGAGTAGAATAATACTAACTATTAATTTTATATCTATGAAGAAACTATTATTTTCGCTCGTAGCGGTGCTTTTCACTCTCTCCGCTATGGCAGATGAGGGTATGTGGCTCTTGCCATACCTTCAGAAGATGAACATCAAGGATATGAAGCAGAAGGGCCTCAAGCTCTCTGCCGAGGATATCTATTCGGTAAATGAGTCGTCATTGAAGGACGCTATCGTTATCTTCGGTGGCGGTTGCACAGGTGAGATCGTATCTGAGAAGGGACTCATCTTCACCAACCACCACTGCGGTTACAGCTCTATCCAGCAGCTTTCGTCTGTAGAGCACGACTACCTCAAGAACGGCTTCTGGGCTGCTTCTCACGAGGAGGAGTTGCCTGTTCCAGGCCTTTCAGTTCGTTTCGTGCGCTCGATTGAGGATGTCACAGAGCAGATCTTGGGCAACGTACCATCGACTGCTATGGGCGAGGAGCGTCAGAAGCTCATCGCCGAGAATCAGAAGGCTCTTACTGAGGCTAAGCAGAAGGATTTGGCCGAGGGTCAGACCTTCTCTACTGTGGCATTCTTCGGTGGTAACCAGTATTTCGGTTTCGTGTATGAGATCTACCGTGACGTACGTTTGGTAGGTACTCCTCCATCATCAATCGGTAAGTTTGGTGGCGACACCGACAACTGGATGTGGCCACGCCACACAGGCGATTTCTCTATCTTCCGCGTATATGCCGACAAGGATAACAAGCCTGCAGCATACTCTAAGGATAACGTGCCTTACAAGGCAGAGCGTCACTTGGAGATCTCGCTCAACGGCTATCAGGAGGGTGACTTCGCTATGGTTATGGGCTTCCCTGGCTCTACAACACGTTATATGACCTCTTACGAGATCGACCAGATGCTTCAGGTTAGCAACCCACAGCGTATCTTTATCCGTGGCGAGCGTCAGGAGATTATCTGGGAGGCTATGGAGGCAAGCGATGAGATCCGCATCAAGTATGCATCGAAGTATGCTGGTTCTTCGAACTATTGGAAGAACTCAATCGGTATGTCTCGCGGTATCCAGAAGCTCGGCGTGAAGGCTCAGAAAGAGGCTCAGGAGCAGGCATTCCAGCAGTGGGCTGATAAGAACACATTGCCTGAGGAGGGCTATCAGGATGCTTTGCCAAAGATGAAGGCTGCAATCGAGAAGATCACTCCAGCTCAGGGTACAATGCAGTATTTGCAGGAGGCTTTGCTCAATGGCGTAGAGCTTATCTCGGCAGCGGGTCGCTCAAACCTCACTTCGTTCTACAAGGATTATGACGTGGATCTTGACCGCAAGGTTGCTAAGCGCATGTTCCAGATCGTGAAGGAGAATATGAAGCCAGAGGATCTGCCATCTATCTATAGAGGTGTTATTGACCCACTCTATGGCGGCTCGACAGATGACTATGTAGATTGGCTCTATGACAACTCTATGTACACTTCGCCTGAGAAGCTCGCTTTGGCAACTGAGGAGTCTTTGAAGAGTGATCCTGCGGCTCGCGCACGCGCATCTGTAATCGAGGTGTATCGCAAGGCTTACGCCGAGTATGCTAAGTACTCGTATGAGGTTTCAGACGCTCACCGCCTCTACGTGGCAGGTTTGATGAAGATGGACCCTGCGAAGGCTTGGTACTCTGACGCAAACTTTACCATCCGTCTTACTTATGGTCAGGTATTGCCATACGATCCAGCAGATGCTGTGACTTATAACTACTTCACTACTTTGGAGGGCGTTATCGCTAAGGAGGATAACACCAACCCATTGGAGTTCACCGTGGAGCCACGCCTCAAGGAGCTTTATGCTGCTAAGGATTACGGTCGCTATGCCGATGCTGATGGCAAGTTGCACGTAGGCTTCCTCGCAAATCTCGACATCACAGGCGGTAACTCAGGTTCGCCAATGCTTGATGGCTATGGTCGTTTGATTGGCTTGGCTTTCGATGGCAACTGGGAGGCTATGTCGGGTGACGTGGCATTTGAGCCAGAGTTGCAGCGTTGCATCGGTGTTGATATCCGCTATGTATTGTGGGTTGTTGACAAGTTTGCAGGTTGCCAGCACATCATGGATGAGCTTACTATCGTAGGCGGCGCAAAGGCTAAGAAGGCAAAGAATAAGAAGAAGTAATCTTCTCTTTAGGTAAAACAACACCCGACCAACAATGCTGGTCGGGTGTTGTCTTTTTTGGAGCTAACCCCAAAAAGACAAAATTCAAAATTACGCCGAGTGAATCGGCGTTTCTTCCTCGCGGCTCGGCATAATCCAAGCAAGACTTGGCTTCTGCTCTC